>CALMZY010000313.1 GCA_937870865.1 uncultured Lentisphaerota bacterium
TATTTTGCTAAACAGGCAAAGAAGGAAGGTCTTGAACAGATCGCGGCCATCTTTCTGGAAAGAGCCCGCGACAAAAGCACCTTCGGGGATTCCCAGTTTCTTCCGCATCGCCGCTCGGGACTCGGGCCCGGCCACCGAAAACATCCCGAGCCGAATGGCAATCGGGATCACGCGCACCGTGTCGGGGGCCACGCCGCTCGACAGCACGACTTCGCGCATCGCGGCATGGCTGACCTGAATCCGCGCCCAGCGATCCCGGGTCTTGAGCAACCGATCGAACACCTGGTCGAACTCCGCCGGTCCCGTGCCGGGCTTCCCGTGAAAATAGGCGAAACAGATACGGTGCCCGCGGTCCTCCGGCGGATTCAAAAGCATGAACTGGTCGGCGAAGAAGACACCTTGCCGCCGGGCCACCTGCGCCCAACCGCCCGAGGCGGTCCGCAGTCCCATGCTCCTGCACGTCATCCGCAGGTCGCGAATTTCCTCGTCGAGCACCCACCCGCCCTGGTCGCCCGCGAGGATCAAGCGCGAGTAATCGCGCCAGCCCCGCGTGACCGGGCCGGCCGCTCGAAACGCGGCCCGCTGCAACAGGATGCCTGCCACTTTCGCGTTCACCGCGGCATCTCCGCGGCCACGCCCAGGGCGGCCAGATACCGTTCCGCGACATCCGCGATGCGCGGCACCCGGATCCGGCTCCGGAAATGTTCGATGTCCGAAACCACCTGATCCAGCAGGGCCGGAATCTGCTGCGCCGAGTCGTAGCCGAGCCCCGCCTCCCCCGTGAGTTCCGGATGCCCGCCGCTGTTCAGAAAGAGAGCGGGCAATCCGCAGCTCAACGCCTCGACCAGCGAATTGGAGCAGGGATCGTTCCGGCTGGCTGTCAGGTACACATCGTGCGCCCGCAGGACATCCGCCAACTCGAGGGAAGACATCGGCGCGAGCGCGCGGATGTTCTTCAATTCCGCCGGCAAGCGCCCGACAAAGGTGTATTCCACCCGGCTGAAGTCGAGATTGCGGTCGAGCCATTGAAACACGTCCGCGCCCTTGTTGGGATTGTCCGACCAGCTCACCGAGATGAGGCGGACCTTGCGGCCGCGCGGGCCGGCCGGACGCTCCGCCGGGAAGAATATCTCCGGATCCGCCGCATTGGGAATCACCACCGGATCGCGGAACTGCAGGCCCAGTTTCTCGTGCGCCCGCAGGCTGTACAACGATTGCATCACCGTTCCCTGCGCAAATTCGCGATTCCACTCCGCCACCTTCCGGTCGGTGCCGTCATCGAAGCCTCGGTATTCCGAGAGAGGACCGTCCACGCGGTGAAGGGTCCGGCATCCCGCGCGCCGGAGAGCGCGATACCGGTCCGCGTCGAAGTTGAAGGAGTTCAGCAGACAGGCCCGCGTGCTTCCCGACACCGAATTGATCTCCACGCGGAGGCCGCGCCCTTCCCATTCCCGTTTGAGCGCCCGAAGGAACTGGTGTCCCCCGCCTGACGGCGCCGGCATGAACTCGTGGAAGATCGAGATGTCGCAGCGCCGCAACGGAGACGCCGCGCGGGCCGCAACGCGGCCCGCCGTTCGACACGCCCGCTGGAGAATTCCTCTTCCGGGAAACGATTTCACGGGTTCGCTCTAGTTGTACATCCGGAATCTCCGGATGTCGTTCTGATGAAACCAGTCCACCGTCCGGCGCAGCCCCGTTTCCAGGTCGACCGTCGTCTTGTACCCCAGGACGCGCGAGATCTTTCCGATGTCCGAACAGCGCCGCGTGATGCTGTCCCAGTCGCGGCGCGGCTGATACTCGACGGCAATCTCCGACTGCAGAACCGATCGCAGGCAATCGAGGAAGCGGTTCATGGACGTTTCGATGCCCGTCCCGGTGTTGAAGATCTGACCGACGGCCTCGTCCCGGATCATGCACAGTTTCAGCGCCTGGATCGTGTCGTCGACGTACGTGTAATCCCGCGTCTCCTCCCCGGTGCCCGTGATGGTCAGCTTCTGGCCGTTCATCGCCATGTAGATGAAGTTCGGGATGACGTTCCGGTACTTGCCCGGATACTCGCCGGGACCGTAGGAGTTGAACAGGCGGAGAACGGCCGTCGGCATGCGGTGATACTCGTGGAAGAAGCGGACGTAATGCTCGCCGTTCAGCTTGCTGATGGCATAGGGCGTGTCCAGCGCCTCGCCCACCATATCCTCGCGGATCGGCTCGTTGAAGTTGCCGTAGACGCAGGAGGAGGAGGTGTACACAAACCGCTTCACCTTCGCCTTTCGCGCGAACTCGAGCACCTTCAACGTCCCCAGCCCGTTGACCAGCAGGTCCTTCTGGGGATAGTCGACGGAATTCTGATTGGCAAAGTTGGCGGCCAGGTGAAACACCACCGTCGGATTCTCCGCGAACACTTCGTTCAGAAGCTCTTCATCGGTGACCGATCCCCTCCAGAACTCCACGGGCAAGCCGCGGAGATTGTCGAACCAGCCGGACGACAAGTCGTCCACGACCAGCACGCGATGAGCCTGAACCAGGTCCTTCACCAGCCGGCTCCCGATCGCCCCCGCCCCGCCCGTAACCAGAATCGTTTCTTTCATGTTTTTCCTCCTGTGTGACGAAATCGACGCGGCCGTTTTTCCCGCTCGGCGCCCTGGGGCGGCAGATGATAGACCCAGAAGCGCTCGTCGCCGAAAATCACCTGCGGCGATGCGTACAGAAAACGGGCGCCCAACACATCAGCCGCCGACGGGGTGAGTTCGTAGTTCAGGACCAGGACGCGATCCTTGTCCCACTCCCCCAGGCGGCCGATGCGCCGCCGCATCTCCTCCGGATCGCCGCGCGTGGCATGCCGCTTGTTGTTGAAAAGGACGAACGTGCCCCAGGATTCACTGGCCAGGTAATAAATCGGCCGGTCGAGATAGCCTGAAACGCCGATCAGGGTGTAGTCCACATCCCCGATGATTTCCGCGCCGCGAAATTCGCTGTTCGCGATGAAGTCCGCGGCGGCCTTGCTTCCGGAATAGGGTCTCTTCCATTCGCTGAGGAAATTGAAGCCCGCGAAAATGACGTGCAGAGCCAGAAACACCGCCAGTACCCCCGGCAGGAGCGCGCTGCAGGCGCGGGAGGCCGCATCGAGCCAGGGCCATTTCAACGCGCGCTGGGGCAGGCAGAAATACAGCCAGCAGCTCGCGACCAGCGCGATCAGGAAATGGCCGTCATGCCAGTAATAGCCCAGGTAGACGAGGTACTTGAAGACCAGCATGCCGAAAAGGCTGATCAGGTAGAACGCCAGCGCGCTCCTCTGGCGAAGGAAGGCCAGGGCGAAGAAGAAGATGCAGGCAAGCGACACCGCCGCGGCCTCCCCCACGAGCATCTGGATCATTCCGGACAGGTATGTATCGCCGACGCATCTCAGGACGCCGGCCGCCTTGCTCCAGAGCCACGGCACATTTCCCGAAAGGAGCCCCCTCTGAATGCCGCCGCAGGTGGCGTCCGCCGACGGAAACATCACGATCAGCGAGACGATCAACCCGCACGCGAAGACGAAGCCCGGAAGGATTTTATTCGGGAGCCGGGGCGCGCGGAACGATTCCGGGAGGAGGAACACCACGCCCAGCGCGACCGCCAGCAGCCAGCCGAACGCGGAGGCGTTCGCGAGCAACGCCAGGACAACGGCGCCAGGAAGGCCGCCATGTCGCCCCGTCGTCACCAACGCGCAGTAACCCATCATGAGGAGCAGGCCGGGCGCGTAGCAGCGACTGATGATCGCGTATTGGTACATCGGAAAGAAGCCAAAGGCGTACAGGAGCTTGTGGAGCCGCGGCAGGCGGGCGAAATACAGGAAGATAAAAACGGCGGCCGTCGCGACGACGAAATGCAGGACCTGCATCACGGCCGGATCGCGGAAGAGACGCGAGACGACAAACAACAGAAGATACCAAAGGCCCGGATGCCCGGTCGGGCGCGTGTACTCCCACAAGCTGGAAAGATCGGTCGCGTCGCGCGCGATCAACCACATGTGCCATTCGTCGCGCCACATCACGTGACGGGCCATGAACACCGCCGTGATGAGCGCGTAGACCGCGGTCACGACAACCGCGAAGAGCAGGTGTTGGCGATTCCCCCTGGAATCCTGATCGGACAAGGATGTCATGCTTTCCTACCAGTTGGTTGGCGGCCGATGATCCACAATCAACGTGGACGCCCGGGAGTTGTCGCCTTTTTCGATCACGATCAGGCCCCGGAAGAAATGCACACCCACGATGTGCCGGTCGTAGATGTCCGGCTCGGGGGCGTTTTTCAGAATCAGTTCCGGGAAGTGGATGTTGTCCACCCTGTGCTTGAAAAAGTTCATGAGCGTGGGAGCCTGCTGCAGGTTCTCGCTGGAGCCGCCGTAGCGGGGCCAGTATGAGGTCTGCGTGTCCTCCACGAAGTACAAGCCCCCCGCCTTCAGGCGCGGAAACAGCAGTTCGAACGTCCGCACCACGTGTTCGTTGCGATGGCTGCCGTCATCGATAATGACATCCAGATCCCCGGTCGCCCCCGTCACGCGTCGCAGGGCCTCCGGGTCCGACTGGTCGCCCTGGAAAATGCGGATCCGCGGTTCCTGCAGGGACGTCTTGTCATGGAGGTCCAACCCGTAGATCTGCCCGAACGGAAAATAGTCCTTCCACATCCGCAGCGACGCGCCGCCATCGGCCGGCCCCCGCCCTCCCACGCCGATCTCGAGCAGCTTGATGCTCCGGAACTTGTACGGCCGCAGGAAATGCGCGTACACCTTCGTGTAGCCGTGCCCACTCCCCTTGTCGGTGCCGTGCACATCCGCCAGCCGGTCCAGGCTGAAGCCATACGCGATTCGCTGAATTTCTTTCCATCCTTTACCCGCCATGGTTCCCTCCGCCCTTTCGAATTACACCTGCAGAGCTTCCCTCACGATGTATCGCGCCGTGGCCTCGGGACAGAGCACATCGTGCCAGAACGCCAGGTTGCGCCTCCCCATCTCCACAAGTTGATCGTCCGAGATTCCCCGGAACAGCTCGCCCGCCCCGTGCAAATCCTCGGGCACAAGAAGGTAATTCGCCCCGGCGCGCATGGGCATCCAGAAATTCGAGAGGAACTGCATGGCGGCAAAAGGCGCGCCGATCAGGCAGTAATGGGCCGGCTTGTAGGACATGCAACCTTCCAGGCCCCGCTCCATCATGGGCAGGCGGACCGCAGCCGCCATCCGGGCCCATACCTCCGCCTCCACGGCCGGATGGCGATACCGGGCCATTTTTTCCGGCAGGGGAGTTTCGGCCTCCACCAAGCCGCCCTTCCAACGAAGACCCGCGCGCTCCAACTCCTCCACAAGAATATTCATCAGGTGCTGGCGCGGACCCCAGTAACTGCCCACGTAGAACACGTCATGCCGCTTGCTTGCGGGCGGGCTGCGATGCCACAGACCCGCCAGCCGGCGAAGATAGCGATGGTTCTTCTCCGGCGAATCCGTCAGGACCATGGAAAACGAACACGGCCGGCACTTCTTCGCTTCCGCGGTGTCCAGCGGTTCCGGCAGACAGTCCGGCCGGAAACGAAGCGAGTCCCAGTATCCGCCTTTCAGAATCTGCCCGGTCCGCAAGTAGTCCGGCTGAAAGTTCGACTTGAAGTACAGATCCGACCAGCGCAACAGCGAATGCGGGATCTTGTAGTACACGTCGTTGCAGTCATACACCGCGTTGACGGGCCGGCCTCCACCCGCCACGATCTGAAACACGACCATATTCTTGTGCGAGTTGTAGGCATCGCCCGAAGGCTCCGGCGCCCCGGCCTTTTCCAGTTCCTCATAATCGACCAGCTCGAGATTGACCTCCCCTTTCTGAGCCAGTTCCCAGAACCCCTGGATCACATAAGCCTTCTTGTAGGGATACCAATCGTTCCACATCCGGACTGTCAACGGAGGCGGCACGGCTCCTTTTAACCAACCCATGACGAACCTCCTTTCCCGGCCCCAGCCTGTTCAATCACCCCGGCGAACCATTGCGCGACAAACTCCGGATTCAGAACGCGACGGCGATACGCATCCACCTCGGCGCGCATCGCGGCCATGCGATCGGGATTCCGGATCTCGTCCTTCAGCCATTGCGCACGCTCGCGCAGCCGCGCCAGGCGGATTTCCGGAAACAGCCGGTACGCCCGCGCGTCGTCCGGTTCCGCCGTTTCGTCAAAGCCCGGCAGTTCCGGCAGCAGCTCAAGATAGTGCTTTCCCGGAACCAAGTCGAAGGGCGGAGGCATGGCGATCAGAGGCCGGCGCTCCACCACGAAGGGGATTCCCAGGGCCACCGACTCCAGGGCCTTCCACGGGAAGACGGCGTGCGGCAGCGTGTTCAGCACGGCCATCCGGCTCGCGAGCATGCCCAGCAGAAAAATGCGCGGATCAAGGTTGGCGCGCACCACGCCGCCCGCGTCGAGCAACTCGGAGTTTGACCGGTTGGTCAGACGGCAGAACCCCTTCATCCCCGTCTCCCGCAGGGCGCGCTGAACCTGGTAACGCGTCCAGAAGTGGTTCGTCTTCAGCCCGGCCGAAATATCCATGTCCGCTTCCGGCGGCACGCCATGGAGAAACGGATTTTCATAAACGCCCACGACGTGGAAGAAGTCGAACGGCCTCCACGCCGATTTCCTCGCCCAGGCCGCCGCCGATGCGAGGCGCGCGCAACCGGCGAGGGTCGGCGGAAGAAAAACGAATGGCTGGATTTTTGCCGCGTGCGCGGCCGCCCCCGAACGCTCCAAAACCTTCTTCGCCAGCGCGAGGTTCAGGTTGGCCTTGAAGTACACGCCGCAGCGCTCCAGGGCGGGAAGATCGAAAAGGAAGATGTGGTCGCTCATGTCCACCACGACCGGGACGCCGTGCCAGTCGATCCACAGGCTCTCGTGCTGGCGCGGATGCTCCATGCGCGGCAACGGCCGCGGACCCGCAGCCGGTCGCGCACCCGCATGCCGCCGCAGCGCGTCGATCAGGAAGCGGAAAAAACCGACATCCTGCCGGGCATCCGGCTCATGGAAAAAGATGCTCACGATTCTCCCCCGCCCGTTCCGAGCCACGGGTTGAGACACTGCGACAGTTCATCCACGTAGCGCTTCCAGCCCAGTTTCTCCTCCGCGTGCCGCCGCGCCCCCTCGCCCAGACGCCGGCGCCCCGGCGTGTCGGCCAGGAATTCGTTCACCACGCGCTCCACGCTGTCGGCGGAACCAGGCTCGAGCCATCGAAGATTCACTCCGTCCTCGAATCCATAACCGTCACGGATCGCACCCACCCGTGACACAGCCACGGCCTTGCCCATCGCCATGCATTGCAGGAGCGTGGTGGTCGCTCCGCTGTACGTGTTTTCCTTGACCGGCAGGATCACGATCTTTGCCGAGGCAATCCAGCTCTTCAGCCGCTCGATGGGCATTTGAATCCGAATCTTCAGATTGGCGGGCACGTCCCGCAGGCTTGCGGCGCACTCCGGGCTGGTGGCGATCTCAACGGATATCGCCGGATTCCGCCGCGCACAGTCGGCCAGCAGCTCGAAATCCCTCATGGTGTCGTACCCCACGCTGACCACATCAAGGCTCTCCCGAACCCCTTCTTCCGGCCGCCACGCTTCCGTGTCCACGCCGAAGGGCACGAACCGGACGTCGGGTCCCGGCCCGAGCCAGGTCCTCAGCCATTCCGCTTCCGCCCAGCCGTACGTCACGAAACGATCCACGTGCGCCAGGCGCCTTCGATGGCGCCGAGCTTCCGCGGGACAACGTCCCTCCAGCGTCTGCATGCGCTCGGGCAATCCCACGCTGACGTAGACCAAGGGAGTGCGCAGGCGGCCCGTCTCCTTGAGCCGCGCGGCCGGCAGCCCCGTGTTGTCCGTGGTCGCCAACACCACGCGCGCCCGATTCATAAATCCAAGATGCGCATCCAAAGAACCCACGTCGCCGCGGCCGATGCCCGTCCGCGCCAGGTGACGCCGCTCGATCCAGTCCCTTGCGCACTGAGCCGCGCCTCCGACCCGCGGCCACCGCAGATTGCAGTCCACGGCGACGCCGCGCGCCTTCAGTTCCGTGAAACCAAACAGCTGGCTTCCCGCGAGACCGACCCCTTCCCCCCGCATTGCGCGCAGGATCATGGAGCGCCGTTCCGGAGTGTCGCGGAACAGGTAGAAGATTTCCGCGGCCGCCGTTTCCGCCGCGAAATACCGCGCGGGCCGGAAACAGTAGGCGGTCTGCCCGCGGAATTGCGCGTGCCGCCAGCCCGCGCGCGCAAACCGGCTCCAGTCCGCCAGCCGCTGTCCGAATCCCGCGAAGGGCGACCGGCCGGTGATCAGCGCGACCAGCGTGCGGTTGTCCGCCGCCGCGAGCGCGGCGCGGGCTTCCTCCGCCGTGAAGAACCCGGCGTGTTTCCGAACGATGCGCCGCATGATGGCCCGGTGATTGCGCGTCCGGCCCACGGCCCTTGAAATGCTGTCCGCGTGAACGCGGTAATGCAGGCGCGCTTCGGGCACGCGCACGCCGCGATATCCGTTCGCGGCCAGCGTCAGGAAGAAATCATAATCGCCCTGCCCGGAATTAAACGCCGGGTCGAACCCGAACCGGCGCGCCGCGGCGGTCCGGATGACGCAGTTCATATCGACGTAATTTCCCGTTTTCAAACGCTTGGCATCGAAGTCCGGCCGCGCCACGCGGCCGGACGCGTCGCCGAAAAGCTCCATGTCGGGATAGACAAATGCAACGTGTTCATCGCGGCCATGCGCCGCAACGGCCGCCATCATCCGCTCCAGGAAATCCGGTTCGATCCAGTTGTCCGCGTCCAGGTTCAGGAACCATTCGCCGCGAATTTCCGCCAGCATCGCCTGCCGGACCGCATAGACGCCGGAATGGTTGAACCGCCGGAAGATCACGGCGTCGCCATAGCGCGCAACCACCTCCGCTGTGTCGTCCGTCGATCCGTCATCCGCGATCAGCACTTCCCGCGCGGACCGCGTCTGCGCCAGCACGCTGTCCACGGCCCGCGGCAGGTACCTGCCATAGTTGAAGGTCGGGATCACGACGGAAACCGACGGCGTCATCGCGGCCCCCGGCTCTGAGCGTCTGCTCCGGCCATCATCTCCGGGCTGACCCGAACCTTGCGCTGCGCCAGCCGATCCCATGCCGCCCGCACCTGTTCCTCGGTTCTCAAGTAGTGGCGGCTTCGCCCGGCCGTCCGGTCGGCCTCCGCGATGCGGCCGCGATTCACGCTCAACTTCCACAGCGCCGTATCCCGCAGCGTGTAATGAAGCAGCTTCGCCCCATCAGACGAAAAGATTTTTACTTTGCCCTCGGGGCTGGATCGGTGACTGCCCGGCCCGAAATGGATTTCGCGAATCCGGTTCGGATCGAAAAGCACGGTCTTGGAAAAATTCCTTCCGTCTTCCACCCCTTCAAACACCAGTTCCGTCAGTTGTCTCCCCTCGACATAATCAGGAAGACGATCGGCCACCATTTGCCATCCTTGCGGCTTGAGCACGGTGAAGCCGTTCTTCTTCATCACCGCCAGCAGCGACGGCATCCGCGGATGCCAGAGAAATTCGTCCATGTCGCACACAATCACGAAGTCCGCCTTGCCCGCGGACTCCTTCCACGCCGAGTTGCGGATACCCATCCGCACAACCTCGTCGCGCTTGCCGCCGGTGTCGAAATGGCGAATCTCCACGCGGGGACAGCGCGACAGCAATTCGCGCGTGCCGTCCGTCGAACCGTTGTCGTAAATCACGATTCGTTCCACGAAAGGAACGTAGTGCGCCAGGAACCACGGGATGATCCGTTCTTCATTCCAGCAAACGGCGTAGAGATGAACCACCGGCCGCTCCGACCCGCTTGCGCGCGCGGCCTCGCGCCGGATCCTGGGCTCCCAGACGCGGTTGAACCACGCGCGCCGGCCGGAAGCCCTTACGGCGTTGAGCCCGCGCCGAAGCTGTTCGCGGCCCGCGTGCGCGGCCCGGTGAACCGGTCCAAGAAACGGAAACACTGAAAGCAGAATGGAACGCCAGCCGCTCATCACAGTCCGAGCACGTTGTCCGCGGGGCGGTAGAACACGGCGGTCCGGCTCTCGCGGTACGCGCGGGGCTTCATGCCCCCGAGGGCCAGGCAGCGGAATCCGTGCGCCGCGAGTTCCGTCTTCGCGGGCGCATACTTCTCGCGCTCGAAATCGTCGAGGATCACAACGCCGCCCTTCGACAGCTTCGGCAGGGCGTTCACCGCGCAGCGCACCCGGTCGCGGCCGTCGGACACCACCACATCGAACTCGCCCTCCTCCTTCAGGATCGCCCGGCAGTAGTCGCCATCGTAATCCAGCGGCACGAACACCGGCTTCACGTTCGGCGGGTAGCTCGTTTTCATCTGCTCAAACCATTTCTGATCATGTTCGCAGGCGACCACGGCGGCGACGCGCCGGGCCCACCACGCGGTGCTGGCGCCGGACCCGTATTCGAACACGCGCCATCCGGGTCGCGCGCGTTCGGCAAGAAAGTCCACCATCGCGTAGTTCATCCAGGGCACGGGATTTCCCTCGCGATCCACGGGCCTCTTTTCCTCAAACGTCCGGAACCATCCGTGTTCCAGCAGGTAGCCCGCCTGCTTCAGCTCATACGCGTCGCGCAGCCCCATGCGGCAGAGAACAGCATCGTACGCCCGATCAATCCATCGCGGTTCCACGTGGCCTCCCCGGGGATGATCCCCGTTCCAGCGAACTCCCAAGCCAGTTCCCCTCCTTCAGAAACCTCTCCAGAACGGCGCGCATTTCCTCCCGGCGTTCGTCGACCAGATCCGCAGGGACGGAGTAGTTCTTTTTCAAAACGGCCAGATCAGGCAGGAAATCGCGCTCCACCTGAAAGGCGGGCGCTTCCACCCCGTACGCCGAGTAGTAGTCGTCGAACTTGAAGCCGGTGCCCGCCGGGGCGTCGGTCAAGCGCAGGCGCAGACTGGGAATGTGAAAACTGTCCGCCACCACCAGGCCATGCAGACTGCTGGACAGAACATACTCGCACTCGGCAATCTGCCGGACCACCTGCAGGGGGTCCTCCTGCACATCAATCACCCGCGCCTCCGGAAACCTTTCCCGAAGCCATTGAACATGGGGCGCCTGCTTCTCGCGGAAATGGGGCACGATGCCCACCTCGACGGTCTTCCGCACAGCGCCCTCGAGAAGCAGCGGGGCCAACAAGCCGCCGTCGCCCAGCGGGATATCCAGTTTTTCTCCCTGGATTTTTTCCACGCCGCGCAGCGAGAGCCGTCCGCGCACCGCGAGGAAGCGCAGCCAGCCGCCGCGCGCAAACGCGCCCGCATCCGGCTCGGCCATGAAGCCCGTTCCCCACACGGCTTTGCTCGCCTTCCGGCGGCAATCTCTCAAGTGGCGCAGCGTCCACAAAGGATGGAACCCCGACGGCCGCCTGGGAAACGCGCAGCTCAGGCAGCTGCCGATCCCGAGCAGGTTCCAATCCGCCCACTTCGAGACATTCTCGAACGGCACATGGAAAATCCGTTCCAGGATCAGCTCATTGAGCAGATCCCCCATGTTGGGAATCTTCGCGTAGGAAAACTTCAGTGTGGGCGCGCTCATTCCGAGCCCTGCCTTACCGGGATTCGACCCGCCACCGCTGCCGCACAAGCCAGGCGGCCTTCGAGCCGGACTTCCCCTTCCAATCGAACGGCACGCGATCGGGGACGCTGAACACGCAGGCATCGCCCACGCGGTCCAGCATCTCCTGTCCGGATTGGCACCAGATATCGATGAGGTAATCCCCGGGCGCGAACTGCACGTCGGGGCTGAGTTCGATGGTCGCACGGCCGGACGCCGGCAAGTCGTCCGGCAGTTCCGGCATCAGGGTCGAATCCAGCCGGGTCAGCACCTCGCCCGAACTGCGCTTAATCGTCATGCGCAGGGCCGCCTGCTTCCACCGGTCCTGGTCGGAAACGTATTCCACCCGCGCCGTCCAGCCCTGCCGCGCCTCCTCGAAGACCATGTCCAGCCCGACGATCCTGACCCGGCCGGACCCGCGCCGGTCCGTCCTTTGAGCGACGGGGACCTGCTGGCCCTCCTCCACCACGCTCGCCATGTAGCGTTCCACGGCTTCGTCCACGGGCATTTTCTCGGAGACTCTTCCCCCTTCCACGAACAGGCCGGTGGAGCACAGCATCTTCACCCCCGCCATGTTGTGGCTCACGAACAAAACGGTCCGGCCCGCGCGCGCGACATCCCCCATCTTGCCCAGGCATTTCTTCTGGAACGCCGCGTCCCCCACGGCCAGCACCTCGTCCACGAGCAGGATCTCCGGGTCCAGGTGCGCCGCGACCGAGAAGGCGAGCCGCACGTACATGCCGCTCGAATACCTCTTCACCGGCGTGTCAATGAACGGCTCGATCTCCGAGAAGGCGACGATCTCGTCGAGCTTCGCGTCGATCTCGCGCTTCTTCATGCCGAGGATCGTGCCGTTCATGTAGATGTTTTCCCGGCCCGTCAGCTCCGGATGAAATCCCGTCCCCACCTCCAGGAGCGAGGCGACGCGGCCGTCGATGACCGCTTCTCCCGACGTCGGCTCCGTGATGCGCGTGAGCAGCTTGAGCAGCGTGGATTTCCCGGCGCCGTTCCGGCCGATCACGCCGACCACCTCGCCCGGCTGCACATCGAAGCTGGCATCGCGCAGGGCCCAGAACCACTCCTGCCGCTCCTCCGGCGACAGCCGGCGGCGCCGGTCGCCGACGCCCAGCAGTTCCTGGAACGGATCCCGCCCGCGCAGCCGGCACCACAGGTAGTGGAATTCGTCCGCCAGCGTGTGGCGCCCGATCGTGCCCAGGTGATAGCGCTTGGAAAGGCCCCGGACGGAAATGGCGGGTTCGCTCATATCGTATCCACAAAGTTGCGCTGCACGCGGTTGAACAGCAGGAGACCCGTCGCGAGCAGAATGGCCGTCATGCCGACGCTGAGCCCGCCGACCGCCCACGACAGCGTCCCCGCCCCGGTGAACATCCAGCGGCCGCATTCGACGACGAAGGCCATCGGGTTCAGCCACAGCAGCCATTGCAGCGCCGGGTTCTGGACCTGCGACGCGGGCCACACGATTGGGGTCATGAACATCCAGACCTGCGTCAGGAACGGCAAGGCGAAGCTCAGGTCGCGGTACTTCGTCGTCAGCCCCGCGATCCACAAGCCGAGGGCCAGCCCCAGCAGCGCGCACTGGAGGACCAGCAGGGGGAACGCCAGCAGGCTCCACTGCGGAACCATCGCCGTGTCGCGCGCGAAGAGGAAGAACAGGTAGAACCCCAGGAACATCGTGAAATTCAGCGCCAGGTGGGCGAGGTTCGTCACCACGCTGGACAAGGGCATCACGAGGCGCGGGAAGTACACCTTCGTCAGCACGTGCATGTTGCCAACCAGCGAGTTGCCCGCCTGCGTCATGCAGCCCGAGAAGTAGTTCCAGAGCACCGTCCCGCTCATGTAGAAGATGAACTGCGGGATCCCGTCCGTCGGCACCTTCGCGACCTGCCCGAAGATGATCGTGAAGATGACCGTCGTGA
The DNA here is from genome assembly GCA_937870865.1 of uncultured Lentisphaerota bacterium. Classification (GTDB taxonomy): domain Bacteria; phylum Verrucomicrobiota; class Kiritimatiellia; order CAIQIC01; family JAGNIJ01; genus CALMZY01. The sequence continues at coordinate 13,549 of CALMZY010000313.1, forward strand.
CGAGCGGCTGGATGATGAACCACAGCGGGCCCAGCAGCGTCTGCTTGTAGACCGCCGTCAGGTCGCGCCGGACCAGCATCCGCAGCAGGTCGCGATACTCCCAGATTTCCCGGAGATCGATCCGCCACCACGGCTGGTTGGCTTTGATGTACGTTTTCATCGCGAACAGACTTCGTCCCCGTCAATTCCCGCCGGAGAGTTGACCGCGCCCTGCCCGATGGATGTCCGGCTCATGAACGGGTCAGCAACCCCAGGAGCGGGCTTCCGAGCACCTTCTCCGCCCGGTTCCGCAGCACGCTGGCGCGCTTGACGCGCGCCTTCAGAAATTCGACGTCTTCTTCCGCGCCCCGGCCGGAGGCGTTCAGCACCTTCCCCGCCTCGTCCAGTTCCCGCCCGATCAATTCCATCCGGCGCTGAATGAGGCTCAGGAGACCGCGACGCAGCGCGGTGCCGATGTTGTCGGCGGAACGGTAGTAGCTCTTGCGGTCGCCCGGCTTCCACGTCCGCCGGACCAGGCCCAGGGTTTCCAGCTGGCGCACCGCGATACTGACGGCGGCCTTGCTCAGGTGCAGATCCGCGCACAGTTGATCCAGCGCGCAGTCGCCGTCCCACAGATACAGGAACATCAGGATCTGTCCGCCGAGCCGTCCGAACCCCAGCTCCTGCGACAGCCCCCCGCCGACTTCCGCGAGCCGGATCCGCACCTCGTCCGCCGTCCTATGGGATGTCGTTTTCAACTTTTATAAATCTGTAAAAGTTGTACCGCGGCCGGCCCCCGCCGTCAATACTCAAAAGGCCGCGGGGGGTACGTCGTTTTTTCCAAACCTTGGAAGTTTTCCGGCGCGTTTTTCCAATCCTTGGAAACCGTTCCGGGCGGCGGCGTTACGCCGGCACGCGATCGCGCGGGAAGGGGCGGTTGGCGTTCAGCACGATGTAGAAGAGGGCCGCGGCGTTGAGCACGCACAGCCACGCGCGGCCTTCGATCCAGCCCTGGTTGCCGGCGAGCACCACGAAGAACAGCAGGACCAGCGCCTGGAATTTTCGCTCGGCGAAAATCGCGTCCAGGTAGACGGCGGACAGGCCCACGACGAGCGGCGCCATCATGACGTAGATGCGCGAGACGTCGGTGGAGAAGAGGCGGCTGAAGAAGCAGATGCCGAACACGACGAGGCTGGTTACGAGGTAGCGGTTGCGCCAGCCGCCGGCCGTGTACAGTTCGCGAAGCATCAGGATGAACGTGATCCAGAGGAAGCCGAAGGTGTTGAACAGGTGCCAAACGCTTTTCTGCAGGTTCACGCCGATGAGCAGGGACGAAAGGACGCCCCAATCGTTGGTGCTCAGCAGGCGGTATTCCTGCATGCCGATCCAGCGCCCCACCCCGTAGCGGTACGCCCAGTACGCGCCGCAGATGCCGGCGGCCAGCGCGGCGTGGCGCAGGACCGGCCGGGACAGGAGTTTTCCGGTCTTGAGATAAACGAAGAGCGGGCACAGCGGGGCGAGGAAAAGGATGACTTCCTTGTTGAGCATCCCCACGGCGATCGTGACGTAGAACCAGCCCCAGCGCTCCGTGAACAGGAGGGTGAACGCGAGCATCCACAGGAAGTTGTTGAGCGGGTCCGGGAAGAACGGGATCTCCATCTGGAACCGCGCATAGACCCAATTGGCCAGCAGCATGAGCGCGGCAAGGCACGAGGAGGAGACCGACAGGTTCAGGACCCGGCGGCAGAAGCGGAAGAAGAGCAGGCCGCTTCCATAAACGAGGAGAAAGGTGAACAAGTACCAGGCGGCATCCCACTCGAGAAGGTGGTTGGAATTGACCTTCAGGATCCGCACGAGCGTCGGGGTCAGGATGCGGAACACGAACGGGTTGACCTGGACGGAGCCCGGCTGGAGCGCCTGCTTGACGTAATAGTCGCAGTCGCCATCGCCGGGGTCCTTGTATTGCCGGCCGGAAAAGGCGCCTTCCTGGATCAGGACCAGGCCGAGAAACGCAAACAGCAGCAGGGCCGGAATCAAGGTGTCCAGCGCGCGCCAGAAGGCGGAGGATTCCGCGCGGGACGGTGCAGGCGAGTTTTCCGACATGATCAATTCCCTTTCGATTGGCCTGTCTATAGCGGTTGGATTTCCCCGAGTCAACACGCGGGTGCGGAGGCCCAAAGGCAGACGCGCTTGTACACCGCGTCTACGGCCGACCGTCGGACAGCGTCACATCCTCCAGCCGGAATCCCTCGAACTCGATGCGGCCGCTGCCGCCGTACTGCAGGCGCGGCTCGACCCGGTCGAAGTTCGCCATTTCGAACAGGAATGTCATCTCGCCGCCGCTGGAATTGCCGGACAAGGCTTGCTGGAAGGTGATCCGTTCATCCGACTCCCTCAACACGGCCAACTGCAAAGGCGCCTTCGCATCGACGTCTGTGAAACTCGCGAGGACCGTGATGCGGTATCGTCCCTCGACGAGGGACACTCTCCTCCCTTTCGCCAGGAGGCCGGCCTTGTCGCGGCTAGCCTCGGCAACGAGCACAGCGGCACCCTCTTCCCGGCGGCCCGTCGCCGACGCGCAGTCGTCCACGGGAATGTCGTCGATGACCACAGGCGGGTCGATCTCGAGCGGTTCGACTTGAGCCTGGCCGGGCCGTAGCCGGTAGCAGGCGCGGTCGGGGAACATGCGCGCGACCATCGCGTTTCGCTTCCCCCAATTCTGAACAACGAGCGGATCGCTGCGAAGTCCCTTGTCGTTCAGCAGCAGGTTGCGCCCGACCACTTCCTTGAATCCGCCCACAAACACCAAGGCATTGGACGGCGCGTTCGCCAGCGCGGTCTGCGCGAGGACATCCGGCGCACGATCCTTGCGCGTTCGCCGCGCCTCGTGCTTCATGAACGCCAGGCTGCCGACAACCAGCACAAGTGACAGGACGATGAGCACGACGCGGCCGAAGCGCCATCGCCGGATCCGCGCGACCGCGATCCCCACGATCGTGAACAGGAACGGGAGTGTTTCGAAGTAGTAGTAAGGGCCGCAGGTGTTGAAGCCGGGGAAACTGAACGCGCTGTAACCGCCGATCACCGCGAGGATGCATGCCACGCAGACCGGCGTCCACGAAGCGGACCATCCGATGACGACCGCGGCGAGCACAACCAGCAGGGAGCCGGACATCCCCCACAGCCAGCGGTCGAGGAGCAGGATGTTCTCCCACGTGATGCGCAGGCCGTCCGCGACCCGGTGATCGCCGTTGAAACCCAACTGCCAGCGGTCCTGATAGTATAGATAGGTGGAACTGAGCGGATCGCCGAGGGCGAGGTAGTTGTAGAGAAGATACAAGGCGACGCCGACGAAGGCGCAAAGGCCGAAGAGGATCGTGCCGGCCCACTGCGAACCGCTTCGCCAGCGCAGGCCCAGCCGGGCCACGGCATCCACGGCCAACGGCAGAGCGATCAGCGTACCCGTGTACGTCCGGTTCAGGAAGAGGAAGGCCCACGCCAATCCCGCCACCGCCGCAAGGCCGGCGCGGCCACCCGTCTGCCAGCGCACGTACGCCCACCACATCACGGCGACGGCCATCAGCCCGCTGGTGTGGCTCAGCAGCGTGCCGTAGACGAACTGGAAGAACGGCGAGAACAGCGTCACCAGGCAGACGGCCAGAGCGGAACCACCGAGAGTCAGGACACAGCCGCTGATGAACCAGACGCTCAGCGCGGCCGCCAGCGCAACCATGAGCCGCGGCTCGTCGACGCACACGCCCGGAACCAGCCACAGGGAATGCGCGGGCGGATACCGCGACATCCAGCCCGCCTTCGAATCCATGATGATCATCTCGTGATAGAACACCGGAGGGACCGGCGGACACGGCCGCGCAATCCGGCCCTCGATAAAGTTGTTGGCCTGGAACACGTAGCTGTTCTCGTCCGTCGTGACCGGAGTATCGAAGTAGACATACTGGTTCACGACGAGCGAGCAGGCCGCGGCGGCCAGCGCGAAACCCAGCCGCATCCGGCGCGACAGCGTCGGGGTGTCGGTCTCGGATGACTTGCGTGGGGGAATTTCGGTCATGGCGCGGCAGGCTCGATCGCGGCGGGCGCGTAGCGCGGAAGGAAGAAGGTACGCATATCCGGAACATCAACGAACATCAGCACGGCGCAGGCGACGAACGATCCCAGGACCAGCAGGAACAGGCGGCGGTCGCGGTACAGGCGTTCCGGGTTCTGGACCAGGCTGTCGTCGGAATAGGCCATGCGCATGTAGCGGCCCATCGCCAGGGCCACGAGCGGAGCCGCGAGGAGAAGCTCCATGCGGTAGCGCGAGATGAAGACGCCGGAGAACATGCCGAAGAGCGTGATGTAGTTGATGATGCTGACCACCAGGCGCGTCTCCGTGTAGTACGCGAACGACTTCCGGTACTGCCCCGCCCGCGCCGGGTCGTTGATGTGACGGTACTCCGCAAACCGCTTCGCGGCCATCAGGAACGCGCCGAACATCCAGTAGGCCCCGAGCACGGACGCCGTCGGCGGCGTGAGAATGCCCGACAGGTGCCATCCCATCGCGAGGCGGATGGGATTGTTCACCGATTCGGACAGCACATCCAGATAGGGCCGGTCCTTCGTCCGCAGCGGCCGCACGTTGTACACGATGCCCATGATCCAGAGCGCGGCGGTCGCGAGCAGGAAGGGAAGGTTGACCGCCGCGGCGACGGCGAACCCGGCGGCGGCGAGCAGGAGCCATTCCGCGTAGGCCGCGGAAATCCTGACGCGGCCGGACGGCACCGGTCGCAGTTTCTTTTCCGGATGGAAGAGATCGAACGGCGCATCGAGGATTTCGTTCAGCACGTAGTTGCTGGACGCGATCAGGCACGCGGCCGCGAGGCCGATCATGAAATGCCAGGCCAGCGCCGGGGTCAGGACGTCCGGCTGGAAATACACCGCCAGGACCACACCGGGAACGATGAACACGTTCTTCACCCAGTGCGACGGGCGCGCGATGTCGATGTAGTCTCGGATCATGATGGTATTGGCGCGAGACTGTTTACCAGAGCGCCCGAAACGGCACAAGGGGCGCAATCGGCTTTTTTGACCGCGCCGTCAATCGGCCAACGCGCGATCCCACCGGCGCTTGGCCCAGCGCAGGACTCCATACTGCTTCAAGCGCCGCTTCAGCCTGCGCTTCAGCCGCGGAGCGATCAGGCCGCCGTAAAAACGGAGGTCCTGGCGCAGGGATTCCTCCACCCACCCCTTCCCCGTGCATTGCCGGCACATTTCGGGAATCTCGCCGCCAACGAACTGCCGGCGCAGTTTTGTGTAGGCGGGGCCGTGCCATATCTCTTCGAACGAAGCGTCACGCAGATTGCCCATGGAGACCGGAGACGCGCAACAGGGCAGGACTTCGCCGGTCGCCGAGATGAGAGCCCTGTTCCAGAGATCGTTGCAGTGCTTCCGGTAGCCGCGTCGGTCCTCCATGTCGTTGCGTTCCTTCCGGTCCTCCTCGAACTGATCTGTCGGCTGGAGCAGGACGCGAACACCCAGCTCCTTCCCCCGTTGCAGACCCTCCTCGTAGAACCGCCGGCCCAGCGCCTTGTGATGCGCGGCGACGGACTCGTTCTCCAATCCCGGGTATTCCCCCATCGCCTGGAGGCAGACCTCCTCCACGCCCAGTTCATGCGCCAGTTCGACGACGCGCGGAAATTCCTCGATGTTGGATTTCATTCCCACGAACGCGAGCTGCACCAGCGGCTGCGCGCGCCGCAACTGCCGCTTCCAGGACGCAATGGACTTCAGGCCGTTCAGGACATCCTCGAAGCGGCCGGGGGGCCGGATCAGGGCGTAGGTCTCCGGCGTGGCGGCATCGAGGCTGATGGTCAGCTTGTTCAAATCGTTCTCGACCAGCTTGCGGGCTAGATCGTCGGTGATGAGCGTCCCGTTGCTGATCGTGTACACGTCGGACCCCTGCTCCTTGATCTTCTTGAGCATGTCCACGTAGAGGTCCGGATGGAGAAAGGCTTCCCCCCAGATTCCGGACAGGTCCAGCGACTCGATGTGCCGGAGAAACGGAACCACCCGGTCGAAGACCTCCCGGGACATCACTTGGCTCTCGGCCGTGTTGACCGCATGGTTGGTTTTCGGGCACATGCGGCAGCGCAGGTTGCAGAACGACGTGATCTCGAGCGTCAGATGGCGGGGCAACGGCACACGCCGGCCCGCCAGAAGCCATTGGTTGAAACGGGTATGGTCGAATGAGTTCACAACAGCGAGACCGGCAACAGCCAATTCCTAGAATCGATACTCCAGGCCAAGGCCGTACGCTGTGTGGCTCATTGTGAAAATCACGTCGCCCTCCTGGTGACCGTCAATGGAGTACTCGCCCGTGATGTCTTCGACATCCATGTAACGGACGTAGAGATCGACGGACAGCCCTTCATAGACGTTGATGGCGACGCCCCCGGCGATTTCCTTGCCCATCACATTGCTGTCCAGATCAACGGTCCTGCGGCCGCCATCGGACCAGCCTTCCGACTCGTTGAAGCTGGCCTCGTAGAAGGCCAGTCCGAGTTCGACATAGGGCACCGCGCGCGTCTCGTTCTCCCATCGGGCCTGCACGTACGGAATGAACCCGTCAATTTCCACCGAGCCATCCGACCCGATCCCATCCCATGTCTTGGCCTCCAGGTGATCGTAGCTGACGCCGACCCAGAAAGCCGACTCGACCACCTGGTACTGCACGAACAGCTTGTTCGGCGTGTCGTCCTGCTCGTCCTTGATCTCGGTCACGCTGCCCATGAACGAATCGTTGAAACGGGTGCCGCGGGAATCATCCTGCAGCTCGAATTGAGTGATGCGCGTGCCGATCATCCAGGGGCCGGGAGCGGACTCCGTTTCCGGTTCGAGAATCGATGGAGCGATCTTCGCCTGTTCAACCGGTTCGGGAAGCGCGGCAGGCTCTTGAGCCCAGCCCGCCAACGGAAACACAGCCGCAACCAAACAGCTCAGAATCACACCTTTACATCCGTTCATGAGTAACCCTCCTGCCGGACGTGTACTTGTTTTCCCGTTGCAAGACAAGTAATTCGTGGTAAGGGTTTTAGAGTGGAGCATCCAAAGAACAATCGTCCGGCAAAGCCCTCCCGCAAACGCCAGTTGCTGACAATACTGGCCGTGCTGCTTGCGGCCATCGCGATTGGGGCCATTTTCTGGAGTTTGCAGACCCGGAAGGTCTGCCAAGTGCCGATTCTGATGTATCACAAGATCGGCGACAGCCATGACTCCGTATGGTGGGTCACCGCGGCCGATTTCGAGAGCCACCTGCAAAGCCTCAAGGAGCAGGGTTACCGGAGCATCCTTCCCTCCGACCTCGTTGCGCACCGGCGCTGGGGCAAGCCCCTCCCCTCCAAACCGATCATCATCACCTTCGACGACGGGTATCTCAACTGCCTCGAACAGGCCGAACCGCTTCTCGAGAAATACGGCTTCCGCGGCGTGTGCTATCTCATCACCGGGCAGATCAGCGAGACGCCCGAAACGCGCCGCCAGTACGAGGGCGCGCCGATTCTTTCCTGGCAGGAAATCCGCGCCATGCAGAAGCGCGGGACGGTGGCGTTCGGCGGGCACACGCGCAACCATGCGAATCTGCGGGCGCAGGAGGATGCCTACCCCGAAGTCCGCGCCTGCTTCGACGACCTCCGCAAGATCGGCGGCCTGAAACCCGCCGGCTTCTGTTATCCGTTCGGCCAGTATCACTCCAAAACGCCGGCGGACGTGGCGCGCGCGGGATTCACGACGGCGGTGACGTGCGAGGACGGCATCGCGGAAACCGGGCCCGGCCTCAAGCTCATGGAACTGCCGCGCGTTTCCGTCATCGGCGGCACTCATCGCTACCACACCGAATCGGTCTCCACGAATCCCGCGACCGTGGAGGTACGCGTGTGGAAGGAAGGCCATTCGATGAAAGTCTATCCGCGGCTGGTCTGGCCGGGCCGGACGCAAAGTTCCGACGACGGCTGGCTCGAACACGTGCTGATCGCCGATCAGCCGGTCACCCTGACGTGGCCGCGGCCTGTGCCGACGCCGGCCGGCGCGCCGACCCTGGAACTCTGGGATGATTTTCGCGTGCTGAGGCTTTTTCAAGCCGCGGTTCCGGGCATGCCCTAACCCCCCTGTTGCCCAGCGCCGCCTGACGGCCAAGCACGGCAAACGCCGAACTTCGAACGCCGAACGTCCAACGTCGAAGTGAGCGACGATGGAGCGAATCACCTCCTCGCCCACTTCAGCGTTCGGCGTTCAGCGTTGGGCGTTCGACGTTCAATCCACAGTGTTCGGGATAGCACTCAGTCGATCTTCAGCAACTGCGCGTCCGAGCCCTCGATCCGCAACGCGCCCGGCGACCAACGAACGTCGGCATCAACGCGGATCCACATTCCCGCTGTCGCATCCCCGGACGGCGGAGGAACAACGACCTCCAGCCGCTGTCCTCTCCGCGTGGACGATGGATTCAGCACGGCGGAGAAGTAGGGACGGCGTTTCGCCTTCCCGTTGCTCCAGGCCTTGATCATCAACGGCGGCGCGCCGTCGCGCAGCACTTCGAATACGCAGCGGCGGCCGCCGGAGGAGGAATCCGGCCCGACGTCCGTCAGCTTCAGCCACGGATAGAAGATCGTGCCGGCCGACGCTTCGGCTGCCGCGCCGGCATTTGTATGCGCCGCCTGCTTCTCCACGGCGGCGGCCAGGACATTCCGCTCGGGGCCCAGCAACCCGTCGCCGGCCCAACGCAGTTCGATCCCCGAAAGTTCCAGGGCACCGCCCCACTCCATGGACCGAAGCGTAAGCGATAAATCGGTTTCCTCCCGAACCTCCACCTTGCGCGTAACCGCCAAAGGAACCATGGCGTCCACCACAAGCTCCTGCTTCGCCGGGTTGATGCTGTCGGTGAGATGAATGTTCCAGGGGTTCCTGTCCTTCACGAGGCGCGGCACCAGCAGGTTGAATCGGAGTTCATACGAGCCCGGGGCCAGCCGCACCGGCAGGCGCCAGACATATTCAAACCCGTTGGGCCGGTCTTCGTCCTTCTTCAGTTCCACCGGAACGGACGAGATCGCGGATGCGGAGTGTCCGATGACATCCTCCTCGAAGAACGGCATGCGGATGCGGCAATGCTCCTGGACGGCGGTGCCGGAGCAGCCGTTGATCAGCCATTCCGCCGGCTTGATTGCGCCCGCCGCCGCCAGGCGCTCCAGCATCCCGCGCGCCTGCGGCTGAAGTTCGGCCGCGAGGCTCCAGTCGCCCGTTTCCACCGCGCACGCGAAGGCCAGCCACGCGGTGTCCGGCTCCCTGCAGGCGTTCTTCTCCTTCAGGAACGCGAGGGCCTTGTCCGCGTATCCTTTCTGAAAAGCGAGCATGGCGGCTTCGGAAATCGTGAGCGCCGCCTGCGCGTAGCACGGAATGTATTCGATGTGCGGAACCGGCCGCGCCCGGACCTGGATGACGTCATACTCCTGGAACCGCGGCCACCACGCCGGCCTGCGGATCGGAACGACGGCCACGTCGTACGGGGCCAGCGACACCTCCCGGCGGCATCCGGGTCCGCTCACGATCACGTCCGCCGGCCGTTCGGCCGTCTGGAGCACCACGTAGGCCTCCCGCGAGTGGGCCGCGGGACCGTTAAGGACGAAACTCCGGGGATGGCGATCGACCCAAAGGCCGGGCGCGCTCCCCACGGAGTTCGCGGTTTGAGGCACGGTGACGAAAGGGTCCTTGCGCAGGCAGACGGCGCGGAACAACGGCATGTCGATTTCCGCCGCGGGCGAAATCGACCGGGCTTCCCACCACTCCACCCGGTGACCTGCAAACATGTACATGGGATTTCCCACCGCGCCCCATTCGCAAAGCCGGTGGGCGGCGGATTCAAACGCGCGAAGATTCGCGGCGAAGCGCGGATACATCTGCAGCGTGCCCGGCGCCAGCGTCCCGCGCCCCTTGGAGGTCACGTTGCGGAACAGGTAGTCCAGCTTCAGATCGCGAAAACGCTCCGGGGTCTGCCACTCGATCTGGTCGATGTACTCCGTGCGCGAGAAAAGATGTTCGACCGGCGCCGTGTATTTCTCGGTCCCGACCAAGGCGTCGAGCGGCGCGTGCATGTGAAGCCATTGCAGGGCCTGGACACGAGGATCCGGCCAGCCGAACAGGCTCGCGGTACGGCCGGCCGTCACGGCGCTTCCCGCGAGCGCGGCCAGCGCGAGGACCGCGACCCCCGCACGAACCGCGCCGGCCGGCAGACGCCGGCCCGCGCGCGCCGACAACTCGTTCAAGCCGATGGCGATCCACAAAGCCATCACCGGGAAGAACGTCATGAACTCCTGGCCGCGCGTCCACGGCGACATGAAGACGAAATACCATCCGTAGAACAGAGGGAACAGGACCGTCACCGGCCAGAACCGGCGGCACGACGGGGCCAGCACGAACGCGAGCCCGATCACGATCAGGAGACTCCACAGCCAGCCGGTGTCCGTGAGCCCTTTCATGACGGTATCCACGTTGGACAGCCAGGCGGCACTTCGATCGGCCGCGGAATCGCCCAGCAGGCCCGCCTGCTCGCCGTACACGGATTCGAGTCCCGACGTGACCTGCGGCCAGAACCATTTCCAGTTCAGGATTCCCTGGTTGGTGTACAGCACGGCAGCGACGCACAGGACCAGCCCGGCCGCCGTCAGACCCGTCATTCGCGCGACGCGGCCGGAACCCCCACCACGCGCGCCCAGGATGAGAGCGCCGGCCAGGACGTTGAGCACCAGGGTGATGATCGTGAACTTCGTGCCGATGGCCCAACCGGACAGAAAGGCCGCCGCCAGAAACCACGCCGTGCGGCCCCCGTCGAGAAGCCGGATCCATGCGTACAAGGCCAGGGTCAGGGCAAAGACCAGCGCGATATCCGTCTCCGCGTAATGCGCGTGTTCGACGTGCAGGCGCGCGAGGGCCATGAATCCCGCCGCCGCCAGCGCGGCGCCGCGACTGCCCGTGACACGTCTCGCGAGAAGATACACAAGCCCGACGGTCATGACCGCGAGCCAGACGTTGACCTTCCGCAGGAAAACAAGGCGGTCGGAAGGTATGGGGTCGTCCTCGTCCCCATAACCCTGGAAGACCCGCCAGTCTTCAGCCATCCCGCTGAACACATCCCGCATCCACAGCACCGGTTTGACCATGTGGAAGTAGCCGCCGGCATAAAACCGTTCCGTGATGTAGCTGTTGTCTTCCATGCGGACCGTCCACTGGGCAATCGTGGGCTCGTCCGGATGCAGGCGGGACCAGGCAACGCCCCGGTAGCGAAGGCCCAGCGCAGACAAGAGGATGACCAACAGGAGCAGCATCGCCCATGCGGGCGCGCGGCGGGCGCGGGCGCCCTGTGCTGGCTTGTTGATCAGTTCTCCGGTCATTTCTTGATCCACCCTTGTTCAAGATACCAGCGGGCCGTTTCGCGAAGTCCTTGCTCCGTCGTCCGGCGATACCGATATCCCAGTTTCTCGCGCAATCGCGCAGTGTTAAACGAGCGGTCCTTCGTGAAGAAGGCGACGCGCCGGCGGTAAATCGGCGGCTCGAGGCCCAGCGGACGGCACACGGACTCGCAGACGGAGGCCAGCATGAAGAACGGCCATGCGGGAACGCGGACGAAACGGATTGAGCGGCCGATTTCCGCGCCGATGATCCGGATGATATCCGTCAGCGCCATCGCCGCGGGATCGCCCGCGATGAAGACGCCGCCGGCCGCGGCCGGATGGACCGCCGCGAGAATGAATATCTCCGTCAGGTCGTCCACGTGAATCAGGTGATACAACTGGCCGGTCGCGCGGCCGAGCACAGGAACCACGGGCCACGTCGCCATCTTGAAAACCTTGAGGAGGCGCCGGTCGCCGGGCCCGTAGATGGCCGCAGGACGAATCACAGCGAGCGACAGATTGTGCCGGGCCGCGAACTCGCGAATCCACAGTTCCGCCTCAGCCTTGGTCCTCTGGTAGATATCGCCGGGGCCGAACGGATAATCCTCGTCCGCCGGCGGATTCTCGACATGGCCATGCACGCCCACGGTGGAAACATGGACAAAGCGCTTGAATCCCGGGTTCTTCAACGCGGCCTCGGCCAGCAGGCGCGTGCTCTCCACGTGAACCTTGCCGTACATCTCGTCGCTCAGCCCCGCCTGCCGGAAGGCGGCCGCCACGTGGAAAATGATATCGACACCCGCAGACGCCCGCTCGACCACCGCGGGATCAAACACATCCCCTTCCACCCATTCGATCGGAAGGTCTCGCAAGCCGTCCCGGTTCGATGACGCCCGCGCGATCGCGCGGACGCGCACGCCGCGGGCGCAGAGCTTCCGCACCAGCGCGGACCCGGTGAACCCGGTCGCGCCGGTGACCAACGCCACGGAGTTTCCGGGCAGTGTGAGCTCGTCTCCCATGGCGCGGAATCTCCGATATTTCGCGGCGCGGTTCAATGACGAATCTTCGCGCCCGTGGATTCGCGAAGCCCTTGACATGCGTCCCGGCGCGGTATTCACTGCAGGCCTCGATGAAAAAATTCTCCCAGGTCCTTCTGCGGCTGGCGTTCAGCGCATTCCTGGCGTTCGTGCTGCTCGAGGCGGGGCTCGCCTGGTTGTGCGCCTCGGGCCGGCTGAAAATCCAGCGGCCGTCGTACTGCCTGTCCAACGTCTGGTCGCGGTTCTGGACGGACAGCAACCCGCACTTCGGCGTCTGGCACGACCCGCATTCCGTTTACAAGCACGTCACCCGCGACTTCCGGCTGACCTACACGGCCAACGCCTTCGGCATGCGCGACCGCGAGCGCGAAAAGCCGGCCGGCGGCAGGAAGCGCGTCGTCGTCCTCGGCGATTCCTTCACGGAGGGCTGGGGTGTCGCGACGGAGGACCGCTTCAGCGACCGGCTCGAGAAAGCCACCGGGCTTGATCACCTCAACTTCGGCACGTCCGGCTCGTTCGGCCCGACGCAGGAATACATGCTGTACGAGCACCTGGCCCGGGAATTCGATCACGACGCGATCCTCCTCGCCCTGCTCCCTGACAACGACTTTCTCGACGACGATCACGAGTACGCGCTCAAGATGCATCAAGGCCGCTACCGGCCGTTCTTTGTCGGCAAGGACCCCGACTACGAACTCATCTACACGCCGCTGGAGCAACGCCCGGCCGCCTCGCGAATCCTCGAGCAGGCGTTACGGCAGTTCACGTACACCGGCAACCTGATCAAGTACATGAAGAGCATGGCGCGCCATCGGAACGCGCACGTGACGGAAGGCTACGCGGGCTACTACGATTACACGCCCGACCAGCTCGCGCGGCTGAAGAAAGTCCTGACGGAATTGCGCCGCGCGGCGGGCGACAAACCCATCCTCGTGCTGACGATTCCGTGCGACACGGACATCCTCCGCGCGGAGAAGAACGGCGAACCGCCCCTGCCCGGACAGCTGAAAACGATTTGCCGCAGGCTCAACATGCAGTATCTCGACCTGCTTCCGGCGATCCGCGCGAACAAGGATGGATGGCAAACGTGCTACCTGATGAGCGATCGCCACTGGAACGCGCAGGGAAATGCGTTGGCGGCGAACGCGGTGCTTGCCGAGGCGGAGTTCTACCACCGATGGAAGTAGCCTGTACGCCAAGGCAAACGCCGAACGCCCAACGCTGAACGCCGAACGCTGAAGTGGTCGAGGGTGCCGGAACTATTCCACCCTTGTCAGCGTCACCGCGCGAATCGTGAGGTCGGCAGCGCGGTTGTAGCGAATCTCAAATCGCAGCAGGCGCGGGCTGTCGTGGACGATCTCGAACGAGGCCGGTTCTCCGGCGCGCAGGGCGCACGAGCCGACCGGTT
>CALMZY010000314.1 GCA_937870865.1 uncultured Lentisphaerota bacterium
AGCAATCCTCGCGATTGCGCTTCTGCCTTTTCTGTTGCTGTCCGTGAACGTATTCGGGCAGTCCGGCGCTTCCTTGAGCGGGACTGTGATGGATACTTCGCAGGCGGTGCTTCCCGGTGCGAGTATTACGGCAATCAATACTCAGACGGGAGTGGAAACAAAGGCAACGGCCAATAACGGGGGTATCTATAGTTTTCCGAGCCTGCAAACCGGCGTCTACAATATCGTGGCGAAGGCAGACGGGTTCCAGACGGCTACCAAGACGGACGTGAAGCTGGGGGTAGGCGCCCAGGTCCGTTTGAATTTCGAGCTGGTGGTTGCCGGGACGGCCACGGAAGTGGAAGTATCGACGACGGCCGAGAGCATGATCCTGGATGCGGGTTCCTCCACGGGAACCGTCATGCAGCAGGAACTGGTAGGCGAACTGCCGCTGGTCGGCAACAACGTGATGGAGCTGCTCAACACGATGGGCGGCGTGATCAAGGCGGAAGAGCCGATCTTCAACGCCAGCTCGCAGACTTTCGCGGGCGTCTCGTCCTCGGGGATCAACATCACCCGTGACGGCGTTTCGGCCAACGAAGTGCGCTACACGTCGGGCATTACGCCTCCGAGCAACATCAACCAGGAAGTGGTGGGTGAGTTCAAGATGGTCCTTTCCCCGGTCGATGCCGAGATGGGGCGCGGCGCGGGGCAGGTGCAGATCATCACCAAATCGGGTGCGAACGCGTTCCACGGTTCCGGCGTGTGGAACAACCAGAACACGGCCCTGGACGCCGGCAAGTTCGAAGACAAACGCGTCGGCCGCACGCCGCCCTGGCGCAACCTGAACAACTACACGATCAGCGCCAGCGGCCCGATCATCAAGAACAAGACGTTCTTCTTCACGTCGTGGGATCACCAGCTGGTGCGCAGCAAGGAATGGGTGACGGCCAATGCGTTGACCGGCTGCGCCCGCAAGGGCATCTACCGCTACTACGAAGGTATCGTGGGGATCGATGCCAACGACAACGCCAATTATGATATCCACGCGTCGCGCGGGATGCCGCACAGCGTTGTGGTGACGAGCGCCACCGACGGGACGCCGTTCCTGCACGATCCGCAGGGGACGAGCGGCCAGTTGATGTATCAGAACATTTTCGGGGATGACGGCGGCGTCGTTCCCATGAGCGAGCTCCTGAACGACTGTCAGGGGCTCCCGGAGCTTACCGCCGGTTCCACGGGGGGCGCGGGCGTCCCGCTTGCGAGCACGTGGGATCCGAACCGCCTCGCTGCCGATTCCACCGGGTACGTCAGCAAGTACCTGAACCTGATGCCGGTAGCCAACTACTTCGGCACGGGCGACGGGTTGAACATCGCGGGGTTCCAGTGGTGGCGCCGGACCTCCGGCAGCAACAACATCTTCGGGACGGGCGAAGACAACCTGCGCAAGCAGATCACCATCAAGATCGACCACAACATCAACAACGCCCACCGACTGAGCGGGACGTACACGCTCGAGAAGAACAGCGGCATGGACGGCGGCCCGGTGTGGCCGGAGAACAGCTACATCGGCGTGAACGAACGCAAGCCGCAGAGCATCGTGGCCGCGTTGACTTCGACGCTGGCCCCCACGATTCTCAACGAGTTCCGTTTCGGGTTCTCGCGCCTGACGGGGTACGTGAACAGCTCGATCGACGCGAGCGGCGGCAAGCTGGCCCCCATCCTCAACGACCTGACCTCGGGGATGAACCTCACGAACTACACGGGCGACAAGCCCGTCGTTGTCAGCTACGACTCCCTGGCTTTCGGGCCCGGCAGCTCGACGCTGATCAGCGGCGTCAGCTCTCCTTTCGCCAGCCGCGGCATCATGAACTCCACCTGGGGCGGCACGGACCACCGCTGGACGGCGGCCGACACCGTCACCTGGATGAAGGGGGCCCATTCCTTCAAGGGCGGCTTCGAGATGAGGCTGTCCAAGGCGTGGTACTCCACCGACGGTGAGGGCGGCTTCTTCGGCACTTCCGGCATGGTACCGCTGATCACCGGCGGAAACGCCAACAACATCACCGGCGCCTTCGCCTGGGAGGGTACGCCTATCGGGATGGTGCCCAACCCCTATACCGGGGTGGATACGCCGACTCCGATGTCGACGTCGAACAGCTATTCCGATCAGGCCACCAACGTGGTCAACATGCTGAACTTCCTGGCGGGATCGGTCCAAGATGTCCGCCAGTACTTCTACATCGTGAAGAACGGCAGCGACTACCGTTGGAACGACATCAATGCCGGTGAAAACCAGTACATCACCGACATCCGCGGTAAAGAGTACAGCGCGTTCTTCAAGGACGACTGGAAGGTGACCAGCGACCTGACTCTGAACCTGGGCGTCAGGTACGAATACTACGGCGTGCCATGGAACAACACGGGCATGACCGTGGCGCTGAAGGGCGGCGCGTCCAGCATCCAGGGGGCCGCAGGCTCCACCTGGATGGATTGGATGGGGCTGGACCCCTCGACGGAAGACACGACCATGTTCGAGTTCGTGGGGCCCAAATCCGACAACCCGGATCTGAGGCCGTGGAACAAGGATTACAACAACTTCGCGCCGCACGTCGGTTTCGCCTGGCAGTTGCCCTGGCTGGGCAAGGGGAAGACCACGCTGCGCGGCGGCTACTCCATCTCCTATTCGCCGCTCGCCAACTACGACGGCTACAAGGGGATCATCGCCACGGTTGCCGGCGTTGCGAAGCGTAGCACGGGCGCCAACAACACGGCGGAATACAAGGATCTGTCGACGATCAACAACTATCTCGGGGATCCGCTTCTTCCGCCGTTTGAGCCGATGCAGACCATCACGGGCCTGACGGGCTCGGTGAGCATCTACGACGAGAACATCCGCACCCCGTACACGCAGAGCCTCAACCTGTCGCTGACGCGGCAGGTGAGCAATGCCGTGACGGTGGACGTCCGCTACATCGGGACGCTCGGCCGCGACCGGCTTTCCGCCACCAACCTCAACACGCCGAACTATATTCAGAACGGCCTGTTCGACGAGTTCGAACTGGTGCGCCAGAATGGCGCCGCCACCGATCCTGCCACCATCCCGAATCTGGTGAATATTTTGGGACCCACGGCAGCCTCGAGGCTCAGCACCAATTATGGGGTATTCAGCAGCTTGACCTATGGCAATGGCGTAAGCCAGTTGGCCATGGGCAACTATAGTGGTCTGGCGCAGACTCTGGCGACGTCTGGCAGGCCCACGCCGAGCACGTACGGCAATGCGTACACCGGCACCATCTACACCAACCCGCAGTTCTCCAGCGCCAGCATCACGCAGAACAGGGCCTACACGGACTACCATTCGATGCAGGCGCAGGTGACGATGCGTCCGGTGCGGGGCCTGAGCTTCCAGGCCACCTATACCTGGAGCCGTAACCTCGGTGACGGGGGTATCGGCGACTACAATACCGGTGCGCGGAGATACTATCTCTCCGGCCAGCATCGTTCCCATGCGTTGACCACCTACGGGTCGTACGAACTGCCGTTCGGCGCGAACGGGTTTGTCTTCCGCAACGCCTCGGGCGTCTTCAAGAAGGCGATCGAAGGATGGCAGTTGAGCTGGGTGGGCAGTGCCAACAGCGGCATCCCCGCTTCGCTTGGCGGTGCCAGCAGCTACTGGGGCATCAGCGACACGGTCGTGGTGCGTCCCGACCTGTGGGACAACAAGGCCGGGAAGGTTACCTATGACTGGGGCGCTGACGGCAAAACCTGGCAGCCCGCGTCTTTCTACGGCGACAGGTACGTGAAGGCGGCCGACCCGCAGTGCAACACAATAAATACTGCGGTAGCGACCTATTGTACGCTCAAGGCGTTGTACACCCGGAATCCCGACGGCAGCGCGGGCGACCTCGTGATTCGGAGCGCGATGCCGGGCGAAGGGCTCCTGAGCCCGCTTCCGGACGGGCAGTATTTCCTGACGCCGAACTCGCTGACCGGGCCCGGTCGCTGGAACCTTGACCTGGCCATGTCCAAGTCGGTCGAGTTCATGGAAGGCAAGCGGATCGAATTCCGCGTCGACGCCGCGAACATCTTCAACCACGCGACGCCGTCCGGCTCCGCGGATACCTACAACCACGCTGCCCGCTACGACGTGATCAACCAGCCGGAGTTCGGTTTGAACAGCGTCAATCGGTTGGGATACATCGCCACCAAGGCGGGCCACCGGACCTTCCAGGCGAAGGTCCGCATCAGCTTCTAGGCTGATTCGAACCATTTAAAGCAAGCCAGCAGGCGCCCAG
>CALMZY010000315.1 GCA_937870865.1 uncultured Lentisphaerota bacterium
GCCCGCCAAGCCAGGGCGGGCCGCCAACGCAGCGGCGGCGGCCGGGCCCCTGCCGCCGAACTCGTAGAGCTCCGGCTTGACGGCCTTCTGTTCCAATTCGTGGAGCACCGGGGTGAAGATGTCCCACGCCGCGGCCACTTCGTCGCCGCGAATGAACATGCTCTTGTCGCCCCGCAGCGCGTCCAGGAGAAGGGTTTCGTAGGCTTCCGGGATCGGCTCCCGGAAGGTCGACATGTACTTCAGGTTCAGGTCCGTATCGACGAGCTGCAGCTTGAGTCCGGGTTGCTTGTTGACGATCCGGAAGAAGATGGCCTCGTCGGGCTGGATGCGAATGACCAGGGCATTTTCGGGAAGCGAAGACCGGATGTCCGAGAAGATGTTTCGCGCGGTGGGGCGGAACTGGATCCGGATTTCGCTGACGCGCGCGTCCATCCCTTTGCCGGCCTCGATGAAGAACGGGACGCCGTGCCAGCGGTTGTTGTTGATCTTCAACACGGCCGCGGCGTAGGTCGGCGAAACGGATCCCGCCCGCACGCCCGGCTCCTCGGCGTACGCAGGCGCCCGCGTCTTCCCGCGCATCGCGCCCGTGTATTGGCCGGTTACCAGGTTGTCGAGCGTCACCGGCTCGATGCACTTCAGCACGCGGACCTTTTCGTCGCGGACGAATTGCGAGCCGAGGCGGGAAGGCTCCTCCATCGCGATCAGCGACGTGATCTGGATGAGATGGTTCTGCATGACGTCGCGAATGATGCCGAACTGGTCGAAGTAGCCCGCGCGCGCGCCGATGCCGAAATCCTCCTTCCACGTGATTCGCACGCTCTCGACCTGCGCGCGGTTCCATAGGGGTTCGAAGATGGTGTTGGCGAATCGGAGCACCATGAGGTTCTGGATGATTTCTTTTCCGAGATAATGGTCGATCCGGTAGATGTCCTGTTCGTTGCTCACCTTCGAAAGCTCGTTCGTCATGACGTCGGACGATGCGCGGTCGTGGCCGAACGGTTTTTCGAGGACGATTCGCGACCAGCACTCGCCGGCCTGGCAGCTCAGGAGGCCGGCCCCGCCCAACGAGCGCACGGCATCCACAAAAATGGAGGGCGGAATCGCCATGTAATAAAGCCGGTTTGCGGGCGAACTGCCCTCGTGCTGCTTCAGGGTCCGAGCGAGCTCGCGGAAGGAATCGACGGAATCGTAATGGCCCCCGACGTAATGGCAGCGGGAGAGGAACAGGTTCATCCAGTTTTCGCACGATTCCCCCGGCACGTACCGGCAGGTCAGGTTCTCGACGATCTTGTTTCGGAATTCCTCGTCGCTGAGGGCGGTCCGCGCGAAGCCGACGATGTTCACGTCCTTGGGCAGGTAGTTCTGGCTGTAGAGCGCAAACAGGGCCGGGATGATCTTCCTCTGCGCAAGATCGCCGGACGCGCCAACGATCACAAGGCTGACCGGTTTGTCGGCAGCGAATCCGTTCTGGTTCAAGGGCACGCAGTTCTCCGGGTTATGATGGGCCAGTATAGCGGATTCGGAGCGTCCTGAACATCCCCTATCGGGCGTGGGTCCGTGAAGCCCGTAAAGGCTTGTTCGCCGCGATGATGCCTGCTAAAATGTTCAAACTTATAAATTCGTGTTTGTGAAAGTGAAACGATGAGCAGGTATCTCAAGCGGAGCGATGGAGAAACCTACGGGCCGGTGGACCTTCCGACTCTCCAGCTCTGGGCCACGGATGGCCGGGTGGCGCCCGACGACCAAATTTCCGGGGACCAGGTCAACTGGGCCCTGGCGTCCAATCTGGCCGAGCTGGACATGAACTGGCTCGTCGAGCTCCGAGACGGATCGATCTACGGTCCCATTCACCTGCTGGCCTTGCGGGACCTCATCCGCGAAGGAACGGTTTCGATTCACGCGAAGATCAAGCACAAGCGATCCGGAGAAGAACAGGTTGTCTGCGAGGCCCTGTTGAACGAGTTGTTGAAAACAAGACCGGTGGTTCAGGAAATCCCCGCCGATTTTGCAGCCCAGCTGGCCGAAGCCGCGAAGAAGATCGAACAGCTCGAGCAGGAGCTCCGCAGCGCATCGGGTGTGGAGGTCAAGCTTCGCGACGAGATCAAGAATCTGGCCGCCCGGCAGAAGATCATCGTGCCGCCCGCCGCGGCGTCCCAGGCCCAGCTCCAGGATTTGCGCAAAGAGGTGGAGAAGTGGAGAAAGTTATACGAAGAGGCGCAGGCCACCGCGGTCGCCGGCGCGCAACAGGCCGCCGACAAGCGCGCGCCGGCCGCGCCCGATGCCGAGAAGTGGAAGAAGATGCTGACGCGGGCGGCGGCTGAAATCGAACAGTTGAAGAAACAGCAGAGCCTCGTTCAGCCCACGGACGGAGAGATGATTCCCCGCGCCCGGCTCGAGGAAGCCGAGCGCAGGCTG
This sequence comes from uncultured Lentisphaerota bacterium, assembly GCA_937870865.1. Lineage (GTDB taxonomy): Bacteria > Verrucomicrobiota > Kiritimatiellia > CAIQIC01 > JAGNIJ01 > CALMZY01. Next base: position 2,416 of record CALMZY010000315.1, read on the forward strand.
GCCCAGACCGAGGGCAACTATCAGAAACTGCTGAAGACGCTCAACCGAAGTTTTGGCGTTCGCGGCGGAGGCCGGCCGCCGCCGTTGGCGGACAACCTCAAGCGCCGCGATGTCAGCTAGACGTTGCCGCGATTGTCTCCGGCCGTTGCTTCGACAGGAAGACCATGGCGTGGCGGATCGCAAGAAGCGTGGTGAGGGGCGAGATCGACAACCGCACACGCGGCACGGTGACAGGGAGAATCTGGCTTCTCGGGCGTGAAGAACCCCTGGCGCTCAATCTGGCCGGTAATTGCTGTCGCGACCTCGCCGGTTTTCGGTTCACCTTCACGAATCCGGACCCCCAGCCGGATGACACTGCCGGCCTTCAGCCGATGCAGCAAGGCCGCGTCGGCGACATTACCGCGTCACGGAAAGTCCGCGATGTCCCTATGGAGGATATTGAGAGGCTCATGTCTGGCACGGAAGTCGGCGGGACCTCGCGATACCCGCTGGCTCATTGCTTCTACCTGGAGTGGTACTCAGAGAGCAACGGGCGCGTGGTGATCGAGAGCACTAAATTCAGAATAGAACTCGGCGAGCAGGCGTGGGTTCTCGACGAGGAGGGTGGGGCCCGCCGTCGCGCGGAAGACGAGAAGAGCCTCTGCAGCTGGCTCGATGATGAGGCGGACAAGCCGTTCGATGTGCACGGCGAGGCTCCGATGGACGAGTTCCAGTGGGAAAAGTTCATGAAGGAGTCCGATGCGCGCACGGAGAAGTACTCCCAGTTGCTCGAGAAATACATGGACGACCCGGATCGGGATCGAATTGTTGCGCGCGAAATGGGGTGGACCTGGGTCGAGGAGTTGATGGATGCCGAAGAGAGGGAGGGGTTGGCCGATGCCATGGCGGGGGACCCGTTCGGCGACATGCCGGACCTTGTTCCGAACCCTCTGACCGAGGGAACCGACTGGGTGCGCAACGAGCACGGCCATGTCGAGCATCCGCTCTGTCTGCGCGCCCGCAAGGTCGGCATGGATTTGTGGCAGTACGCCGAGGAGCGCGGCTTGCTGAACGAACACGGCGATCCGGACCTCCAGGACATGATCTTCCAGGCGCAGATGGCAGGCGCCAAGCTGGCCGGCGCGCTCAATCACCTGGCGTACGACGATGACCGCGACAGCGGGTTCCTGGTGGCGGCTCTCAAGCGGGCTCTGAATTACCTGCACCTGTCGATCTCCCTTGCCGAAAAAGTCGCCGGGAAGAAGTTGATGGAAGAGGATCGCATGAGGGGCTACGAGCAGAACCTCTTCGAAATCCGCGAGGAGATCCTCTCGCTGATGAAGCGCTACCGGGACGGCCTGCCGTAATCGGGAACGTGCAATGGTGCGGATAGCGGCTTACTGCAGCCCGCGGATTTCCAGGTCCCCTTCGTCCAGGCCGAAGAAGTGACCGATCTCGTGCAGGATCGTGGTGCGGACTTCGTTGAGAAAGGTCTCCTCATCGCCTTCCGCCATGTCCCACAGGTTGTTGATGAAGAGAAGAATCTGCGGCGGCAGGGGGTCGCCGCCGGAGGCCTCGTCGGGATAGGGATCGCCGACAAACAAACCGAGCGTGTCCGGCGCGATGCCATCGTCCATGATTTCCCGTGTCGGCTCCGGCAAGCACGTGACCGGGATACCCTCGAGCCGCTCGCGAACCGGCTTCGGCAGGGCCGCGATCGTGGCCTCGGCCTCCTTCTCGGCGATCTTCACAAGGTGCTGCCAGGACTTGCCCATGCCGACAGCATAGCTTCGTCGCGCGATCCTCTCCAATATTTTTCCTGACGCCCGGCTTCGAACAGTCTAAGCTTCGGCCATTCCTCCGGGGGGCATATGCCGTTGAAAACAGGTTTCGACAACGGGAAGTACTTGAGCGAGCAGACGGCCGCGATTCTCGAACGCGTCCAGCGATTCCACAAGCTCTACCTCGAATTCGGCGGGAAACTTCTTTTCGATTACCACGCGTCGCGTGTTCTGCCGGGCTATGACCCGAACGTGAAGATGAGGCTGCTGCAGCAGCTCAAGGACAAGGCGGACGTGGTCCTCTGTATTTATGCCGGCGACATCGAGCGCAAGAAGGTCCGGGCGGACTTCGGGATTACGTACGACACCGATGCGCTGAAGTTGATCGACGATCTCGGCGATTGGGGCATTAACGTCGTTGGCGTGGTGATCACGCGTTACGGCGACCAGCCCGCCGCGAACCAGTTCCGGAACAAGCTCGAACGGCGCAACATCCGGGTGTACATCCATCGCGCGACCCGCGGATATCCGATTGATGTGGATCTGATCGTCAGCGACAACGGATACGGCGCCAATCCGTACATCGAAACGGAGAAGCCGCTGGTCGTGGTCACGGGGCCGGGCCCCGGAAGCGGCAAGCTGGCGACGTGTCTCGCCCAGCTGTATCACGAGCACCGGCGTGGCAACCCTGCCGGGTACTCCAAGTTCGAGACTTTCCCGATCTGGAACCTTCCCCTGAAGCATCCGGTGAACATCGCCTACGAGGCCGCGACTGCCGACATCCGCGATTTCAACCAGATCGATCCGTTTCATCTCGAGGCGTATGGGAAGACGACCATCAACTACAATCGCGACGTGGATGCGTTTCCCGTGGTTCGCCGGATCCTCGACCGCGTTACGGGCGGTGCGTCGCCGTACAAATCGCCGACGGACATGGGCGTCAACCGCGCGGGCTTCGGAATCACGGATGACGCGGTCGTGCGCGACGCGGCGCGCCAGGAGGTCGTCCGCCGCCGCTTCCGCTACGCGTGCGAGTACGCCATGGGATTTGCCGACCAGGAAACGGTTCAGCGTACGGAGCTGCTCATGGAGGAGTTGGGGGTGAAGCCCGAGGATCGCAAGGTCGTGGCCCCGGCGCGTCAGGCCGCCCTGGACGCGCAGGAGAAAGGCAAGGGCAACGAGGGCATTTTCTGCGGCGCCGCGATCGAGTTGAAAGACGGCTCGATCACGGTGGGGAAAAATTCGCCGCTGATGCACGCCGCGTCCAGCGTGGTCCTCAACGCCATCAAGAAACTTGCGGAGCTTCCGGACAAGATCCACCTGCTGTCGCCGAGCATCATGGCCTCCATTGGGATGCTGAAAAGGGATATCTTCCGGCGCAAGGCCGAAAGCCTGAACCTGGAGGAAACGTTGATCGCCCTCAGCATCAGTTCCACCACGAACCCCATGGCCCAGCTGGCGATGGAGAAGTTGAAGGAGTTGGCGGGCTGCGAGATGCACATGACGCATATCCCCACGCCGGGCGACGAAGCCGGTCTTCGGCGGCTGGGCGTGAACCTGACCAGCGATCCGAATTTCCCGAGCAAGAATCTGTTCCAGTCCTAGTGTTGTGCAACCGCAATGGCTTTACAATGGCAGAGGCAGGTTTTGCGCTGGCCAAGGCGCATGAGCGGGGGCATACCCGATGCGGTATGTCCCCGCGCAGGCAACGCAGGCCAGCGCAAAAACCGCCCTGTCCTGAAGGGATGGGGCGGCGGACGGCCATCTGCTGCGTTGGCGCTCCTCGACAATACGCAGAGGTATTGCCTGCGTCGCACCGCCTTGCGGCTGGCCGTCCGGCGCTCCCACCATTGTAAAGCTATTGCGGTTACGCAACACCAGGATGGGTGCTGACGGGCGGGAAGAACTTTGGCATACTGGGTGAAGGCGGGCGCATGCATGAGCAAGATCTATGATGATTTGAAACGCGGCGGCGACCAGGAGAACGGAGACAACTTCGACCTGTTTGCCTACGCCGCCCAGAAGGCCCGGTCCGAGCCCCCGCCTGCGCCGGCCCCGCCGCCTCCGCCTGAAGAATCCGAGCCTGTGGTGCCCGCCGAGACCGAGGCGCCGCCCGAGTTCGCGAAGCCGGAACCGGATCTGCCGCGGGTCGAAGCCTTGGAGCCTCCGCCGAAAATCGAGCCCGCGAAACATGTCGAATCCGTTTACCGGGGCCTTTCTCCGCTGACCGGCGTACGCCCTCCTCCGCACGAGAACGATCGCCGCCCGCTCGTGATCGCCGCGCTGGCCGTGAGCGGACTCCTGATCCTCGCGTTTCTCGTCGTCGGCATTGTTCGAGGCCTTTCCCGCGAGGCGCCGGAGGTTGCTGCCGAGAATTCCGGGCAGCCGGTTGAAGAAGCGGTTCCGGAACCTGAGAGAGTGGAGCCGGTGCCGCAGGAAGTTCGGCCGGCGACGGTGGCGGCGGCGAAACCGGCGAAGCCGGCGGAACTGGGTGGAAAGGGCATGGTCGTCACCGCGGAAAACAACGAGCGGCTGATTGTTTTCGAAGAGGGCGTTTTTTCGAGCGGTCTCAAGCTGGGCCGCGAGGGCGAAACCTTGTTGTCGAACGTCGGCCGCCAGTTGTCGCAGCAGGCGAACAAGGTTCAGGTCACCGTGGTCGGGTGCACCGAC
>CALMZY010000316.1 GCA_937870865.1 uncultured Lentisphaerota bacterium
CCCGCCGTGGTGGAAAGGAAGCGAAAGTCGGGCGGGCATCGCATTACATTCTTCTTCTCGCGTGATTCGCAGTTCCCCTCATCCGTGAAATCCGCGATATCCGCGGTTAAATCATTGTGACCGCGGACGGACAGGCATTCGGCGTTCAACGATCCGGCTATTCCCGCTTCTCTTTCGACAGGGCGTGCGGCCAGTTGCCCATCAACTTGGATTCGAGAATCGCGAACAGGTTTCTTGTGTGCAGGTCCTGCAGAAGTTTGCCCAGGACCCGTCTCGGATGGCGGTGAACCGCCTTCTGAATCGCCTCGAAATCCTGGATGCGTTGCGAGGCCGCGTTGGCGCCTCCCCACAGGGCGACAGGCCGCTGGACGATCCACGGGTCACGCGCCCATTCCACCCAGTCATCGACACGGGTCGATGACGCTTCGTGGTAGTCGCGGTAGAGCGGCGAGTCGAGATTGAAGGGGAAGGCGTGGAGCGAATAGGGCCGGAATTTCATCGCGCGGATGGTGCGAATGACCCGTTCCTTTTCCCCATGGCTTTCTTCGGGGCCGCCGATCCAGAACCGCGTGTGAACGCCGATTCCCTCGTTCTCGAGCGCCAGCAGGGTTTGGGCCACATCCCGCAACGAGGCCGTGCAGCCGTATTCCCGGAGAACCTTGGCGTCGCAGGAAGGGAAGACGAAATCGACACGCCGGCACAGGGCGTTCTTCATCGCTTCGATGGTGTCGGGATGAAGGGCGCAGGGGAACAGTCGCAGGCTCCACGGCTGAACGTTGCGGCCGTAGACCAGCGCGCCACACCATTGATGAAGGTTCTCCGGCGTCCACAATCCCGGGGGGTCCGCCATGTAGAGCTCCGTCACGCCGAGGTGTCCGCACTTCTGAATGGCCGAGACGAGGCGGTCGAGAGGCCAGAACCGGAGCGGTTCGTGGCTGTCGCCGAACGCCCGGTCCATGGCGCACTGCGTGTGGCCGCGCGAGAGACGGATGATCGCGCGGCACGTTCCCTCGTCCGTGCCCACGCGGTAGGATCTCCAGAAGATGCCCTGCCAGTCGGGGAGCGTCAGGCTTTTCAAGTCCGGAAGCCAGTACGGCTTGTCCATGCGGGTGCCGGGGATGATCAAGCCGGGAACGCGGCGAAGGCGCTGTTCCACGTCGAGGTAGTCGAGCAGGTTGCGCAGGACGGGTTCCGGGTCGCCCGCCAGGGCGAAGTCCATGCGAGGGATGGTGCTGACGTGCTCCGGGAACTGGGACGGGTGCTGTCCGCAGATCGCCGTCCTGATGTGGGGGAAATGTCTCTTGATGACGTCGAACACGGCGGCGGTCTGCCCGAGGCTGAGGCTCGATGTGTTCACGACGGCCATGCCGGTTTCGGGAAAGCGCCGGACGGTTTGGATCAGGTCCTCTTCGAAGTTGTGGAAGAACCGGCAGTCCACCAGTTCGCAGAGGTGGCGGGTGTGTTTCAGCAGGTATGCCCGCAGGCAGAGCAGGCTCCAACGCGGCGCAAAGAGCTGGGTGTCTCCGCCCGGCGGTTCGCTCGGGGCCACCGGCGGCGGGGGTTCAGGAGGCTCGATCAACAGTACATTCACTTGGACAATTCACTCCCGATGCGATAAGCATACTCCACTGCGCTTGCCCCGGATGGAACCCAATCTTGGCTCCATTTTACTTGCATGCAAGCGAAGTGTTAAGGCCCAAATGAGGATTATCGATTGCGATTTTCTGGTGGTTGGAACGGGGCTTGCGGGCCTGATGACCGCCCTGCGCCTGAGCCGGTTTGGGCAGGTGGTGCTGACGTCCAAGAAGAGCGAGGACGAGAGCAACAGCAGTTACGCGCAAGGCGGCATCGCCAGCGTGACGGACCCGGACGATACTGTGGAGGCCCACGTGCGCGACACCCTGGTCGCCGGGGCCGGGCTGTGCCGTGAAGATGCCGTACGGGCCATCCTGGCCGAGGGTCCCCGGCGCGTGAAGGAACTCGAGCAACTGGGCGTCGTCTTTGAAAGGCGCAGCGGGCGGGACGAGGAGTACGACCTGGGGCAGGAGGGGGGGCATTCGCGGCGCCGGGTTTTACACGCAAGCGACTTCACGGGGCGGGAGGTGGTCAGGACTCTTCTGGCCCAGATTCGCCGGATTCCAGCCATCGAACTGAAACACGACCTGATGGCCATTGACCTGGTCACTACCGGCTGGCTCAAGCGCCCCGGACCGAGCCGCTGTGTGGGCGCCTATTTCCTGGACCGGAAAAGCGGGGAGATCCTGGCCATCCGCGCGCCGCACACGGTGCTGGCCACCGGCGGTGCGGGCAAGGTTTACCTTTATACGAGCAATCCCGACATCGCCACGGGCGACGGCGTGGCGATGGCCTGGCGCGCCGGGCTGCCCATCCGCAACATGGAGATGGTCCAGTTTCATCCGACGTGCCTGTACCATCCCGAGGCCAAGTCCTTCCTGATCAGCGAAGCGGTGCGGGGCGAGGGGGGTATCCTGGTGAACGCTGCGGGAGAATCGTTCATGGAACGGTACGATCCCCGCGGTTCGCTGGCGCCGCGCGACATCGTGGCGCGCGCGGTGGACAACGAGATGAAGACCCGGGGCGACACCTGCGTGTACCTCGACATCACGAAGAAATCGGCGCAATTCCTCCAGGAACGTTTTCCCAACATCTACGCCACGTGCCTCAAGTACGGCATCGATATGGCGAAGCATCCCGTGCCCGTGGTGCCGGCCGCGCATTTCTTCTGTGGCGGCGTGGAAGCCGGCGTGGATGGGCGCACGGCCCTGCCCGGTCTCTACGCGGTGGGCGAGGTGGCGTGCACCGGCCTCCACGGCGCCAACCGCCTGGCGAGCAACTCGCTGCTCGAGGCCCTGGTGTGCGCCTGCAACACGGCGGAGGGTGTTTCGACGGCGCGCCAGGAGTCCTGCGCAAAGATTGACATCCCTGCGTGGCGGTACGGCGATGCCGTGCCCAGCCACGAGGAGATCGTGGTCGAACACAACTGGAACGAGGTCCGCACGTGCATGTGGGATTACGTCGGTATCGTGCGAACGGACAAGCGGCTTGACCGCGCGATGAGGCGCATCCGCAACCTGCGCTTCGAAATCCGTCAGTACTATCTCGCGTACCTGATCACCGCGGACGTGCTCGAGTTGAGGAATATCGCCGACGTCGCCGAACTCGTCATCCGCTCCGCCGCGAGCCGAAAGGAAAGCCGCGGCCTGCACTACACGCTCGATTATCCCGCCACCGACGACTCGCGCCCCTCGCAGGACACGTGCATCCTCGACCCGCCCGGCGGCTCGGTCGCGGCGTAGGATCAGAAGTCAGAGGTCGGAGATCAGAGGCCAGCCGGACGCAGAAGTGCGTCACTTGACCCCGGGCGTGTTCTTCCGCCGGAACCAGAAGTCGAGCAGCAGGGCGACGCATACCAGGATCACGAGGCTGGCGGACACGCTGAGGATCAGGATCCGGAACATCAGCTCGGGCGCGATCGGGCCGGTTTGGGGCAGCACGTAGTCCAGCCAGAACGCCATCGCCAGCGTGGTGCCCAGGATCACCATGAGGTAGCGGCACGCCTTCTCCCAGAACACATGCGTCAGGTCGTTGGTTCGGGACATGAGCTCCTTCGCGAACCGGTGAGCCGGAATCAGCAGCGCGAGCAAGAGGATGTTGATGTTGACCCACGGGGACGCGAGAACGCCGCCCAGTTTCCGCAAGGTCAACCAGAAGACCGCGATGGTGAGCAGAATGAAGAGATTCTGCACGGAGAAAACAAGAAGCGGGTACCAGGCATCCGACGTGGCCTTGAGGCGGTTTCCCCATCGGGACACGACCGCCGGTTCCCGGTGCAGAGCGTGGGCCCCCCACAGGATCAGCTCCAATCCGATGGTCAGGCCGAACATGCACCAGAGGTCCGGTCCCGGGCCCGCAGGCATCGCGAACATCATGACCAGAGTCACCAGCAGGGGAAACAGACCCATGCGCAGGGTGAGCCGGAAACGACTCAACGCATGACGGTCGGTGATCCTGTTGTATAAAAACAACTGCACGGATTTCCTGTTGCGAAACGCTCCCCCGCCTTGCCGGTTGAGGGAACTGTCTATTTCATCAGTTTCAGGGCGGGAAGGAACCGGGCGATCAGTCCGATCACTGCCGCCGCGCCGCCCCTCCTGTTCGGGATGGGAGCCTGTCACCCGGGTGCGGAGGGGTCAATCGAAAAACGAAGCCGCCCGATGCCCACGGCACTTCCGACTTTCCTTTCCCTGCGATTTCCGTCAGTTTTTTCGCCGTCATGGCCGACCCGAAATATGCCGAGGGACTTGCCACGCCCGTCCGCTACCTGAAGGGCGTGGGGGAGGTCCGCGCCGAACAGCTCAAGCGGCTCGACATCGAAACCGTCGGCGATCTGCTTCTCGCCCTGCCGAGGCGGTACGACGATCGCCGCCATTTCCAGAAAATCTCCTCCCTGCAGGGTGGCGAGACGACCACGGTCCAGGGAACGTTTGTCTCCGGCGGCTTCGTGCGGCCGCGTTTTGGAAAGTCTTTCTATGAAGCCATTCTCCAGGACAGCTCCGGCGTGGTCCGCTGCCGGTGGTTCAACGCGCAGTACCTGGCGGACCAGTTCAAGGTTGGTGACCCGCTGGTCGTCTTCGGCAAGGTCAGCCGCTACAAGGGCCAGCCCGTCTTTGTGCACCCCGAGTTCGAGATGGCGCGGGATGATGTCGAGGAATCCCTCCACGTCGGCCGCATCGTTCCCATCTACGCCCTGACGGAACACCTGCCGCAGCGGACCATGCGGCGGATCGCGTGGAACGCGGTCCACCTGTTCGCGGAATCCGCCCGGGAATCCCTGCCGGCGGAAACGCTTCGGCGCCTGCGGCTGCCGGGGATCCGCGAGTCCATCTCAAGCGTCCACTTTCCGGACACGCTCGAGCAGGCGCGGGCCGCGAGGTACCGGCTGGTGTTCGAGGAGTTCCTTTGCATCCAGCTCGTGCTCGTCGCGAGGAAGGTCCACGCGGAGCAGTTTCTCGTCGGCACCGCCCATGTCGCCCCCGGCCAGGTGCGGAACCGGTTCATCAAGTCCCTGCCGTTTGTCCTGACGGACGCCCAGCAGCGCGTGCTGAAGGAGATCGAGGGGGACATGCAGAAACCGCGGCCGATGCACCGGCTCCTGCAGGGCGACGTCGGCTCCGGCAAGACTGTCGTCGCCGCGTGCGCGATCCTCGACGCCATCGAGTGCGGCTCGCAGTGTGCCGTGATGGCGCCGACGGAAATCCTCGCCACCCAGCACTTCAAGACCTTCGAGCGCTACCTCAAGCCCATGGGCCTGCGGCTTGCCCTGCTGACGAGCGACATGACGCCCGCGG
>CALMZY010000317.1 GCA_937870865.1 uncultured Lentisphaerota bacterium
AGAGTGGGCCTATGATCCCGCGTGCTGGTGGTGTTCCAGTGAAGGCGTGCGCGATGTGCTTTTTGAAAGCGTCGCATACGCCTACGTACGTCTGTTCTTCCGCCCCTCCTGAGCGCATGCCGGAACATGAACAAGCCGACCCTATCGGTCATCATTACCACGTATAACCGGGCCGAATCGCTCCGCATGACGCTGGCTTGTCTCGCGGCCGCATATCGCCCCGATCTGCCGGCTGAAGTGATCGTGGTGGACAATGGCTCCACGGACCACACGCGGCAGGTTGTCGAAGAATTTCGCGGACGATTCACCCTGAAATGGCTCGAGGAAACGGTGGTCGGCAAGGGCGCGTGTCTGAACCGCGCCATTGAATCCGGTCCGTTGGGGGAACTCGTAGCCGTTCTGGATAACGACATGAGCCCCGATGCGTCTTGGTTCGAAGGGGTTTCCGCCATCAGCACGCGCCGGCCGGACTGCGACTACTTCGGCGGCGACATTCATGTCATCTGGCCTGAGGGTCCCCTTCCCGCCTGGACACAGGCGCCCGCGATCCAGGGATGGGCTTACTCCGCGTTCAACCGGGGCTCGAACGCAGACCAACCCATCCAGACGGGGAACTGGTTGTGTGGCGGCAATTTCTGGTTCCGGTCGCGCGTCCTGCAAAACGGACTGCGGTTTGAAAATGTATGGCTTGCCGAGGCCCGATTCATTCTGCAACTCCAGGAACGCGGCGCTCGCGGGATCGCCGCTCCTGATGCGCGGGCCGGGCACAGAATCCAGCCACAGCTCCTGCGCCGTGACGTGCTCCTGGAGCGCGCCAAAAAGGTCGGGGCAGGCTTTGCCGAATTACGCATGCGCAGCGGAACCATCACGAAGCAGGGCCGCCTGCTGCGCCGAAATCCGCTGCTGTTCTACGCCGTCTGCACAACAGGCCTGCTGTATTGGTCTTGCGTCCGGGTGCTTGCCCATGCGCGCCTCTCGCCGCTCCGCTTTGCTCACATTCTGCACGCCACCGAACGCGCAACCGCCTATCTCACATTCCTCCGAATGGCCCCCGGGAAACGGACCAGGGACTAGCGTCATGTCTGCAGATCGCCTTGTTGTTCAGTACTCGCCACTGGATGCGGATCCCGAATGGGATGCATTCCTCGAGTCGCAGAACGAGGGCCGGCATGAGCAAAGCTCCCTCTGGGCACGGGCCAAGTCGTCAACCGGCTGGAGTGTCGTCAGAACCCTTGTAAAACAGGAATCGAAAATCGTCGCCGGCTTCCAACTGCTCTGGAGGACAGGTCCGATGGGACGGCGACTCGGTTATGTCAGTTTCGGGCCTGTTGTGGCCTTCAACGCGGGCGATGCGGCTGCCTCGGCCGTTCAGGAACTGCTCCGTGAGGCAAGCGTCCGGAAACTGGATGTTCTGCTGATACAGCCGCCGCCGGGTGCGGAAACGGTCGAGACGGCCTTGCGCGAACAGGGCTGCATGGCGAATCGCATTTACAGTTACATTACGGCTACGGCTGTCCTGGATCTGGGCACAAGCGAAGACGCGCTGCTGGGCGCCATGCGGGCCACGACGAGGCAGAACATACGCCGGGCCATGAAATCGGACCTCATATTCTGCGAATCAGGAGAGCACGATCTGCCCGGATTCTACCACTTGATGGAAATGACCTGCCGCAGGCAGGGGCTCCGGCCCAATCCCGCGAATGAAGATGTTCTGGCGACCATTTGGAAGCTGTATCACCCGCTGGGAAAGATGCGGCTTTTCGTCGTCAAATCAGGATCCGAGATCGTCTCCGCCGGCCTGCTGCTCGCCTTTGGTGCACGTGCGTGTATCTGGAAGATCGGGTGGTCCGGCCGGCGCCGCGAATCCAAGCCCAACGATCTCCTGCATTGGGGAATGATTCGCCAGGCGAAGGAAGAAGGCTACCGGCTCTTCGATTTCTGCGCGATTGACCCCTCCGTGGTTGCAGCCGCCAACAGGGATTCGGTTCCCACGCGCTTGATGAAATCACCGTCTTTCTTCAAACTTGGATACGGAGCGGCGATGGTGCCCTACCCGACATCCCTGGTGTTCTTCCGCCACGGCTGCGTGAGGGCGCTCTACCGTCTCATTCATCCGCTGTTCCGATCTCGAGGGTAAGCAAAATGCCTGATGTGCTTTCAACGAATTCGCGGTTCTCCTGGCCCTCGGGTAATGAAGGAGATCTCGCTGCGTATGATCAGCTCCTTGGGCAGGAAGTGATCCAGGAACACGGCGTTTTCTGGCGTTGCGTGCGACCCTTCTTCTATCGTCCCCTGCTCATGTTCCGTGCCTACCCGGTGAACTCGATTGCCCCTCCGCCTCTGGCCCGATGGGGAGGATTTCAGCACGCAGTGCCCGCGGGCGAACCCTCCAATTCCCGCCTGAATCTCCTGCTCTTTGAGAATCGCCCGCACTACTCGGTCCGCGACCTGGATTACAACAGGAGAAGGCAGGTTCGTATCGCGGAAGGAAAATTCGAGATACGGCCCATGACAGACGCATCGGAGTTCGCGAGAAAGGCATATCCCGTTTACCTCTCGTTCTACGAGCGAACCCGCTACGCGTATGGAGAGCAGAGGCGAACGCGCGCCATTTTCGAGAGCTGGGCGGACGGACTCTTTCGCCTCCCCAACCTTGTCGTTTTGGGAGGTTATCAAGGCGAGACGTTGGGAGGCGTGAGCGTGTCCATGCGGATCGACGAAACTCTGCTGTACCTCACGTACTTCTGCGATTCCGAGTCCTTGCGCGGCAACCTCTCCGATCTGATGCTGCATGAAATCCGGCGCGCAGCCGCGCCCTGCCGGGAAATCCGCCATATCTACTCGGGAACGTACAAGGGCACGAATGCCAACTTCTATCTGCTGCGGGGATGTGAATGCATCCCTGTGCCCGCACAGCTCTGCCTGAACCCCGTGTCCGCGTACATTGTGAACCACTTCATGCCGCGACTGCGCGCCCGACTTGTCGGATCGGACGGCCCGGCAAATCCTTGAGTTCGGCCGACTCCCCCCTCAGAAATCGTCGGATACCTTTACACTTTCCCTCATTGCCTGCTTAGACGTGTTCTCTCCTCACCCCCTTAGCCTGTCACGCAATCAGCTATCACAACGCTACTTACACATGATTCAAAAGATCATCGGCCGCTGTTTATCGAGTTGGCACAGGTCTAGCTATATTTTTTGTCACTTGGGTAATGATAAAGGGAGAACTGCGATGAATAGACGTTGTTTTGTACTCGGTTTGGCATTGATGTTGACGGCAGGGCTGAATGCTCAGGCCATCAGCTATGATTTCCAGAATATCGCCGGCGGCGACACGGTGGGTGACGCGTACGCCAGCTGGTTTAAAATGGACGTGACGGACGCCGGCAGCGGCGATGTGCTGTTCATGATTTCCAACATCGGTGGCGGATCGATCGAGCAGGTGTTTTTCGACTTTGAGAACGCCCTGTTGAGTGACTTCGCCATCGATCTGGCGAATACGACACCGTGGGATTCCTCCACGCAGCAAGGGGTTGCGTTTTCCGTCGATGGAACGCCAGGCAATTTACCGCAGGGCGAGAACATCTCCTTCTCCACCGACGAATCCGTGTCGGCCGACCCCCCGCCGTCAAAGAAAGGTGTTGGGCTTGGCGAAACACTGGGCGTCAGCGCGCAGGGCACTTTTGCAACCCTCATCGCCGCTCTGGATGGCGGCTCGTTCCGCGTGGGCTTGCATGTGATATCGCTTCCGACCACCGGCAGCCCGAGCGATTCGTACTACAACGGAAGACGCACGCCGGAAACACCGGTTCCGGACGGCGGCTCCACGATGCTTCTGATGAGTCTCGCCCTGTTTGGGATCGAGTTTGCCAGACGGAAACTCGCGGCAAAATAGGCTGCAATAATTCGCCCATTCGAAGCGCAGGATTTCATAAATCCTGCGCTTTTCGTTTATGGCCACCCCCTCCACGACCGCCCGTTGATTCTGCTGCAAAATCAACAGTCTCAGCATCATGGGCCATTTGCGTATTGTAAAGTAATCCGACATGTCTATTCTCATGAAAAGGCGCTTTCCATAGCGCCGGGAGAGGGAGCTAAGGGTGTCATTCGGTGAGTTTATCTCGTTTACGGCGTTCGCCGTCGCAGGCGCATTGAGCGCATTCATGTTCATCCGCGCCCCGCGTTCACCGGCGCATCGCTACATGGCTGCAGGTCTGTTCCTTCTCGCCTTGGAACAACTGTGCGACGGTTTGAGCGCCCGCGCGGTTCATCCGCTGGAGATCGTCTTCTGGCAGCGTGTACGCTTTCTGCCGTTGGCACTTGCTCCCGGCTTCTGGCTTGTCTTCAGCTTGAGCTTCGCGCGCGGAAACAGCGGGGAGTTTCTGGCCCGCTGGCGACCGGTGACCCGGTCTGTTTTCGTGATCCTTCCCGCGATTGCCATCCTGTTCTGGCGCCAGCTCTTCAGCGGCATGACAGGCTCGGAGCCGGAGTCGCACTGGCTGATCCATTTGGCCACGCCGGGCAAGGCAATCCATGTGCTGAACATCTTCGTTTGCGTGGCCGTGCTGGCCAACCTGGAGGGAACCCTTCGCGCCTCGACCGGCACGATGCGCTGGCAGATCAAGTTCATGATCCTCGGCCTGGCCGTGATCTTCGCCGCGCAGGTCTTCCTGAGCAGCCAGGCCCTCATCTACGGTTCCCTTGACCTTGCCCTTTCCTCCGTGGATGCGGCGGCGGTCCTCGTCGGCTCGGTATTCATTCTTTGGGCGCTGATCCGCTCTCGCGATCTCAATATCGACCTCTATCCCTCGCACGATGTCCTTTACCGTTCCCTGGCTGCCGTGTTGATCGGCGTGTATCTGCTCGCGGTGGGCGTCATGGCCAACCTGGTGACGCGTTTCGGCGGAACCGCTGCGTTTCCCCTCAAATCGTTTCTCGTGCTCGTGGCGCTGGTCGGCCTGACCGTCCTCCTGCTCTCCAACCGCATGAGACAGGGCGTCCGGCGGTTTGTCAGCCGCCATCTGCGCCGCCCGCAGTACGACTATCGCGCGGTGTGGTCGGCGTTCACCAACCAAACAGCCACCGTGACGGACGTGGCTGAGTTCGGCCGCGTCACCACGCGCATGATCTCCAGGACATTCGATGTGCTCTCCGTGAATCTCTGGCTCGTGGAAACCGGAGGACAGCGTCTCGCATTCGGGGGGTCCACATCCCTGACCGAGGCGCAGGCACGGGAATTGTCGCCGTCGTGGGCAAATGCGGAGCCGGTGATGGCGGCGCTTCGGGAGAAAGCGTACCCCGTAGACATCGATGCCTCCCGCGAGACGTGGGGCGGCGAACTCCGCCGATCCAATCCGGATGCCTTCTTGAAGGGCGGCAATCGAATCTGCGTCCCCTTGGTGGCCGGCGGGGAATTGCTGGGGCTTTTCACGCTGGGCGACCGCGTCAACGGCCAACCTTACAACACCGAGGAGTTCGACCTTCTGAAAACTCTC
>CALMZY010000318.1 GCA_937870865.1 uncultured Lentisphaerota bacterium
ACCTTGTGTTCGCGGGCGTGCTCGTGAAGGAACGATTCATCCTCGATGCTCTTCAGGCTGTCCACAGAAAAGCACAGCACGCCGCCGGGCTTCAGGATGCGCAGGCATTCGCGAAACACGGACCGGAAGTCGGGAATGTGTTCGATCACGCAGACGCTGTAGATCTTGTCGAACTGGTCCGCCTGGAACCCGGCCGATTCGATCGTCGTCATCCGGAACTCGACGCGCTCATCGCCGGACGCCGGCGTCTCGGAACGCGCCCGATCGAGCGCGTTCTTGGAGATGTCGATCCCGATGGTCCGGCCCGCGGTCCGCGCCAGGATCCGGGTTTGAAGGCCGGCGCCGCAGCCGATATCGAGAACCTGGTCCGTCGGGCGCGGCCGGTTGTTCCGGGTCAGCTCCCGGAACTCGTAAATCTTGAACGGATTCGCGTGAAAATAGATGTGCGGGTAGATGCGGGACCGCATCAACGCGTAGAACAACTTCTGCTTCAGACTCATGATATTGTCCTGTGATGGTTGGTGATCGGGTCGTGCGCGAGAGGGCAACCGGAAAAGATCATTCCCCCCGGCTCCGGAGTTGAAGATCTTCGATCCGGCGCGACATTGCGTCGCCCTTCTTCATGGCCGCCAGCGCCGCGACTTCGGCGGCATCCTCGGACTGTTGAATCCGGTATGCCGCGCGTGCCTTCGTCAGATCGGCGAGATGCCGTTCGATGTTCGCGGCGTTCAACCGGACCCCGAAATCGGGATGCGCGAGAAGTCCCGGCGTGTTCCTTCCGAACACCCGGTCCTGGACCCAATCCCCGACCACGCGCGTGTAGTGCGTCGAGTCCATGTAATTCGTCATCTCCGCCGAGCGATCGCCGTACCGGGGCACCCGCTCGGTCGTGACGCTGTTGTAGCCGGAGAAGTCCCACAGCTCGACGGGCCGCTCGTTCGGATGGCGGGCCGCATCCACCTCCACCGCCGCAACCAGCCTCCGCTCCCACTCCTCGTAGGCCGGCCACAGCCCTTTCCGACCCAGGCATTCCAGCAGCCGGGCATGGCAAGGGGAGATGAACAGGTACAGGCGGATATCCTTTGTGCGCGCGAACCGCAGGAGCCGTTCGAACTCCGCGACGGTTGCGCGGCCCGCCGCAGAATCCTCAAAGGCGAACTCCCCGCGCGGCGGAGGGAACCATCGGTCCGTGATGTACTCGTCCTCCGTCAGGAGAAACATGGCCCGCAGACCCAGCCGCTGGCGCCCGCCCGGCAAAGGCGGCCGGCGATTGGCGGCGATTGTCTCCCAAGAACACTTCAGCGCGTCGAAGGAGAAAAGAGTGGAAAGGAATTCATCCGGATCCGGCTTGTTCCAGCTTCCGTCCGCCGCGACCGCGAGCCGCGTCTCGCTGAAATCCTGGCGGTTCGAGAACGTCGCGTTGAAGGTGTAGAAATCCAGCCCGATCAACACCGTGCGGACCGGCCCGACGGCGGCCGCATGCTGAAGATAGCGAAACATCTCGTACGTGTTGCAGTCGGCAAGCGTAAGGCTGTATCGCGGCTCGCTGCCCTCGGGCCAGCCGGGGTGTTCAAGATCAATTCCAAGGCCGGTCCGCGAGGTGCCCATCGCAAGGCCGGCCGGTTTCAGCCGGCGGACTTCCAGCGCCTTGATCATTCGCGCGTGGGTGAGGATGACCGGCTTCGCCCGGTTGAATCCCTCGACCGGCCACTCCTGGAAAATACCGAACGGATCGACCGTCCAGTTGAACGCGGCCACCGCGAAGAGAATCGCCGCGGACATCGCGACAAACTGCCAGACGAAGCCGGTCACACCGCCGTTTTCGGAAACGGCATCAGAACTGGTAATAGAGGAATTCACTGACGCTCGCGAGCTTGAGCACGCACACCACGAAGAGAACGCAAAGAACCAGGGCGGACCAGAACCGGGTCGGCCAGCGGATTTCCCACGTATTCGGAAGCGTCCAGATCATGCCCAGCGTGACCGCCAGCATGGCGCATGAAAACGGCATCGCCTTCAACGTGCCGATGAACGCAACATCCACCCCGTTGAGACCCGCCATTCCGCCGAGCAACACGCCCGCCTGCCCCAGCGAGTCGCACCGGAACAGCACCCAGCCGAACAGGACCAGGAGAAACGCGAGGCCCCTCTGCAGGAAGGCGGGCGCCCACCAGAGAAGGCTCTTCTTTCCCGTCGCCCGTTCGACCGCAAGAAGCAGGCCGTGGTAACCGCCCCAGACGACGAACGTCCAGTTCGCCCCGTGCCACAACCCGCCCAGCAGCATCGTGAGGACGAGATTCACATACGTCCGCACCGCCCCCTTCCGGTTCCCGCCCAGCGGGATGTAAAGGTAGTCCCTCAACCATGTGGACAGGGAGATGTGCCACCGCCGCCAGAAATCGGTGATCGAAAGCGACTTGTACGGCGAGTTGAAGTTCTGGGGGATGTGAAACCCGAGCAGGTATCCCAGGCCCACGGCCATATCCGAATAGCCGCTGAAGTCGAAATAGATCTGCATCGCGTAGGACAGCACGCCCACCCACGAGGCGAACAGGCCCGGCGATTCCGAGCCGAACACCGTCCCCACCAGGGGGGCAACGCCATCGGCCAGGAGCACTTTTTTCCCCAGCCCGAGAACGAAGAAGACAATGCCCTTGTACGCCTTCTCCATCGTGTGCGTCCGGCTGACCAACTGGTCCGCCATGTCGCGGTAGCGGATGATCGGTCCGGCGACCAACTGCGTGAACAACGCCACGAAACAGGAGAAGTTCCAGAACCGCTCCGCGGGTTTGACGACACCCCGGTAGATGTCGATCGTGTAGCTCATGCTGTGGAACGTGTAGAACGAGATGCCGATGGGGAGGATCAGGTGGAGGACGGGCAGGAGCTGCACCGGCGCGCCGTGAAACCACGTGGCGATCTCGTTCGTCGTCCGGGCCATGAGCTCGTAGTACTTGAAGAATCCAAGCAGCGAGAGGCCGGATACGATGGACGCCAGCAGCCAGCCTTTCCGCCCCGCCGGCGTCTTCGCGCGGTCGATCCCCAGGCCGGCGACGTAGTCGATCACCGTCGTCAGCAGCATCAGCGAACAGAATCGGTAGTCCCACCATCCGTAGAAGATGTAGCTGGCCAGGGTGAGGAAAGGGAGGCGGGCGCGCGGGGTCAGAAACAGGTAGTAGCCCGCCAGAACAATCGGCAGGAAGACGAACAGAAAAACGTAGGAATTGAAAAGCATTCCGTCAGCTCAGAGGACGCCGCCCGCGTTCCCCCACCCACCCCCTCAGGAGACCGCCAAACCGGAACGCCATGCACTCCGCGATCAGCCAGGGCCGCCGCAGGACAAGATTCCGGAACCCAGCCGGCGCGCGCGGCCACTCCAGCGGCCGGTTCGCGCACGACACGAAGTACCACAGGGCATCGATGATCGCTCCGGCGCGCGCGTTCGTGTCGGTGCACGCCCATTCTTCGGCCAGCCCATTGACCCATTTCCCAAGATGCGCGGCGCAATACTGCCGGTGGAACGTCCACCATCCAAGGTGCTTCCGCCAGAACAGCAGCGAACTCCTGAGGCCGTGATAGGCCTTGAACGGACTCCTGACGGCGTGCCCGCCGCTGAACGCGCTGACCTTGTGAACCATGACTGCGGATTCGACCAGATCGATTCCGAATCCGGCCCGTGACGCCCGCCGGCAGAAGTCCGTGTCTTCACAGTAGATGAAGAAACGTTCATCGATCAGGCCGATCCGATCGAAAACCTCGCGGCGGACCAGCAAGGCACAACCGGAGATGAAG
>CALMZY010000319.1 GCA_937870865.1 uncultured Lentisphaerota bacterium
TGGTGGAGGGTAGGAGAGTTGAACTCCCGACCTCCTGAATGCCATTCAGGCGCTCTAGCCAACTGAGCTAACCCCCCACACCAGAGCTTTTCGACAAAGCTTGGCTACTATAAAAGGCTTGTTCGCTTTGTCAATGTTTACCATAGTATTTCAGCCGTACAACCCAGGGGAGATCCTAAGATGAAGAGACTTCCGTTTCTTGTTTCCTTGGCCGCGATTGTCTTCCTGTCTTGCTGTGTCGCCGTGACCTTCGCCCAGGAAGAGGCCGCGCCGGCAACTCCAGTGGCTGTTGAGGCACAACCGGCTCCGGATATCGCGACGGCGGAGCCCGTGGCTCCCGCGCCGGAGGCCGCTCCGGAAACGGCTCCTGCAGGTGAAGCCGCGCCGGTTGTTCCGTCGGCCGTTGAGCCATCGGCGACGGCTCCCACCCCTGCCCCCGAGGCGCCCGCTGCGGCCAAGTATGTTGTGTTTATTCCCGAACGCGTCGATCTGATGTGGTTCTGGTATTACTACACCGACGTGCAGCAGTACTTCGTTCAAGGCGCGGTGGAGAAGGCGCTGATCAGTGCTGGAAAAGAGGTTATCGATCTCTCCACGTGCGACGCGTTTCAGCCCGGCGGCACGATTACGGAAGTGACCAACCCGGCGGAGGCCATCAAGAAAGCAGCGGCGCTCGGCGCGACCTGCGCCGTGGTCGGACAGGCGGATGCCGTAAAATCGAGCGAAAACGTCGCCTACGGCGTCACAGTCGTCCGCGCAAATGCCAACGCATCGGCGCGAATCCTGCGAGTGAAAGACGGCAAGATGCTGGCCATGGCAGACGCAACGGCCACGGGCAGCGGGCAATCGGTGCAGAGCGCGACCCAGGAAGCGTTGAAGAACGTCGGCCGCGTGATGGCATCCAAGATCGCGGCCGCGGCGGCTCGCGCTGAAGCGGCGCCCTGAGCCGGATGCGGATGAAGGTGTCCGAAAAGCATGAAGCACGTCCACGCACGCAAAGGTGATCTTCCTTTTCATGGGCCGCGTCCGCCTTTGCGTGTGGTTCTGGTGGAGCCGCAGATTCCGCCGAACACCGGCAACGTGGCACGGCTCTGCGCGGCCACCGGGACCCTGCTTCATCTTGTCGAACCCATGGGATTCCCCATTGATGACGCGAAGCTGAAACGGGCGGGCTTGGACTACTGGAATTCCGTGGTGATGGCGGTTCACCCGAGTTTTGAGGATTTTGTCCGATCCGTTTCTCCTCCGCGCATGTTCTTTTTTACAACCCGGGCATCGCGTCCGTACACATCGGTCGAGTACCGGCCCGGCGATACACTGGTCTTCGGCTCGGAAACCCGGGGTCTTTCGGATGCGCTACTCGAGCAATACCCCGAACAGGTGATTGGGATTCCCATCCGTACCGATCACGTGCGCTCCCTCAATCTTTCATCCGCCGTGGCCATCTCGGTGTACGAAGCCCTTCGCCAGATCGGCAACGCCGGGAAGCCTGAAAATAACGGGAATTTTCCGGCGTAATTTTTTTGAACTCTTTTCGAACCAGGGGGTCATAATTCGTTGTGAACCAACGGGAAGAACAGGAGAGATGAACCATGAATTCCGGAATCACAGCCATTAACGATCGCGTGAAGGAAGAGAGTGTCTTTATCGCCGCGCTCCGCGCGGAAATGGAGAAGGTCATCGTCGGCCAGAAATACCTGATCGACAGGCTGATCGTCGGCCTGCTGGGCAACGGCCACGTTTTGCTCGAAGGCGTTCCCGGCCTGGCCAAGACGCTTTCCGTGAAGACGCTCGCGGCGGCCCTCAGCACCTCCTTCCAGCGTATCCAGTTCACTCCCGATCTTCTGCCGGCGGACCTCATCGGCACCCTCGTGTACAATCCCAAGGAGGGATCCTTCACGACGAAGAAAGGCCCCGTGTTCTCGAACATCATCCTGGCGGACGAGATCAACAGGGCACCCGCCAAGGTGCAGAGCGCGCTGCTCGAGGCGATGCAGGAACGCCAGGTGACGATCGGGCAGGAAACGTTCCGCCTCCCCGAACCGTTCCTCGTGCTCGCGACGGAGAACCCCATCGAGCAGGAAGGCACTTATCCCCTCCCCGAGGCGCAGGTGGACCGCTTCATGTTGAAGCTGAAAATCACCTATCCGAAACTTGAAGAGGAACGCCGCATCCTGGACGCGATGTCCGTCACGGACAAGAAGTTCAGCGTAACGCCGGTGGTCAAGACCGATGCCATCCTGCGCGCCCGGAAGGTGGTCGACGAGGTCTACGTCGACGACAAGATCAAGGACTACGTGCTCAGCATCGTCTTCGCCTCCCGCGAGCCCGAGACCTACAAGCTTCAGATCAAGAACTACATCCGCTACGGCGCGTCGCCCCGTGCGACGATCTACCTGACGATCGCGGCGAAAGCCCATGCGTTCCTGCAGGGCCGCGGCTATGTAACGCCGCAGGACGTCAAATCGATCGCCCCGGACGTCCTCCGTCATCGCCTGCTGATCTCCTACGAGGCGGAGGCCGAGGAACTCACGTCGGACGACATCATCGCGAGAATGCTGAACGAGTTGCCGGTGCCATGAGGCCAGAGGTCAGAGATCAGAAGTCAGAGGTCAGAACACTCAGATTTCAGGTTTCGAGTTTCAGGTTTCACGCTCCATGATCCCCAAAGAGATACTGCGAAAGGTTCGCCAGATCCACATCCGGACCAAGCACATGGTCTCGGATGTGTTTGCGGGCGAGTACCACAGCGTGTTCAAGGGCCAGGGGATGGAGTTCCAGGAGGTCCGCGAATACATCCCCGGCGATGAGATCCGCACGATCGATTGGAACGTCACGGCACGCATGGGGCATCCCTTCGTCAAAAAGTTCACGGAGGAACGCGAACTGACCGTCATGCTGCTGGTCGACATCAGCGCCTCGAACACCTTCGGCAGCACCAGCCAGTTGAAAAAGGACCTCGCCGCGGAGATCGCAGCGGTTCTTGCCTTTTCGGCCATCACCAACAACGACCGCGTCGGGCTGATCCTTTTCAGCGATGAAATCGAGGCGTACATACCGCCGAAAAAGGGCGTCGCTCATGTGCTGCGCGTGATCCGGGAGGTCCTCTACTTCAAGCCCGGGAGGACCGGCACCCGAATCCAGCCGGCCCTGGATTTCCTCAATCACGTGACGACGCGGAAAACGGTCACTTTTCTGATCAGCGATTTCATCACCAGCGAGCCGCTCAAACGGCCGCTGGGCATTACCGCGAGGAAGCACGACCTGATCAGCATCATCGTGGGCGACAAGCGGGAGCAGTCGTGGCCGTCCGCCGGACTGGTCGATTGGATCGACGCCGAGACGGGACGCCGTCTTCTCGTGGACACGTCGGACGCCGGAACCCGCCGGCTGTTCGGCACGACGCAGGCGCAGCGCCGCGGCGAGCTCCTGAACCTGTTCCGCACGGCGGGCATTGACGTGATCGAGGCCAACGCCGGGGAACCTTACGAGCGCGAGTTCATCAAGTTCTTCCGGATGAGGGAGCGGAGGCTGAAGGCGTGAGAGTTCAAAGTCCAAGGTCCCAAGTCCAAAGTCAAAGACAGAGGAAGTCACGCGCGAAGCGCTCACTTTCCTCCGACGTGGGACTTTGGACATTGGGCTTTGGACTGTCTGTTCTCCTCGCGTTGACCGGCTGCCGTCGCGGCAGTGACGGGTTGTCTGAGCCTGTCAGTTCCTCGCCCTTGAGTGTCGGCCTGAGCACTAACTTCGTCCGTGTCGGCGACGTGTTTCAGCTGACGCTGACATCGATCCTTCCGCCATCGGACACGCTTGCCGCCCCCGACCTGGCGCGCGGCAAAGAAGTCGTCGTGCGCAACCGGGAGGAGAAGAAACACACGCTGCCGGATGGAAGGACACAAACCACCTGGAGATACGATCTCACCTCCTTTGTTGTCGGAAATCACAACGTCAGCACCGGCGTCCTCCAGATCATTCACAGCGATGGGACATCCACGGCGCTTCCCTTCCCCACCGCGGAGTTTGCCGTGCGCTCCATGCTGGTCGATTCGAACGCACCCCTGCGGGACATCAAAGATCTGGAGGAATGGCCGGGAGCCTTTCCGCGCTGGCTGGCGGGCGTGCTCCTGATTTCCGTTCTGGCCCTGCTTGCCGCCGTGGCCGTGCATCGCCTTCTGACCAAGCCGCGCACGATCTTGCATTATGCGCCGCCTCCTCCGCCGCATGAAACGGCGTTGAACGAACTGAAGCGCCTGCGAGCGAAGGGCTGGATCGAGTCCGAGAATGCGGAGCCCTTCTACGTCGAGCTGTCCTCCATCATACGGCGCTACCTGGAAAACCGATTCGGACTCCGGGCGCCGGAAAGGACGACCGAGGAGTTCATCCGGGAGGCCAGCACATCCCGATTGCTCTCCTCCGATCATCAAATGCTCACCTGCGAATTTCTGGAGCAGTGCGACCTGGTCAAGTTTGCGCGTCACCGTCCGCGGCGCGCGGACATGCAAAGCGGGTACGACGCGGCGGAACGTCTCGTGCGCGAGACCATTCCCCATGAACCATCAACCACTGACCATTCCCCATGATTCTTCGCTATCCATGGATTCTCCTGCTTCTCCTGCTGGTACCGGCGCTTGTCTACCTGCGTCACAGCCGGCGCAGAAGACCTTCGCTTCGCTTCAGCAACGGCGACGCCGTGAAGGCTCTTCCGGTGAGTTGGGCCGTTGCGCTCCAGCCTCTTCTCCCCGTGTTATACGCGCTCGGGCTTTTCTTCCTCGTCGTCGCCATGAGCCGACCGCAGAAAGGGCTCGCGGAAAGTCATGTCCGCACCGAGGCGGTGGATATTGTCCTGCTGGTGGATGTTTCGACATCCATGCGCGCCGAGGACTTCGCGACAGCGGGAAATCCCGTCAACCGATTGGACGCCGCCAAGGTGGTCATCGAACGTTTCATCAAGAACCGGCCGAACGACCGTATCGGAATGGTCGCGTTCTCGGCCATGCCGTACACCGTTTCCCCTCTTACCCTGGATCACGGGTGGCTGGTTCAACAGATGCAGAGGCTGGAGACGGGCATGCTCGAGGACGGCACGGCCATCGGCGACGCCATGGCCTCCGCCGTGAACCGTCTCCGCGACAGCGCGGCCAAAAGCAAGGTGGTGATTCTGCTGACGGACGGCATGAACAATCGCGGCGCGCTGACACCGGAGAACGCGGCGCAGGCGGCCAAAGCCCTGGACATCAAGGTGTATACGGTCGGCGCCGGCTCAACGGGAGTGGTCCAGATGCCTTTCATGGATCCTTTTGGCGGGAGACAATACAGCCGGCAGGTCTCGGAAATCGACGAAGGCACGCTGATGCGCATCGCCGCGATCACGGGCGCGGCGTTCTTCCGCGCAACCGACTTCAAAGCCCTTGAAGATGTCTACAGGCAAATCGACAAGATGGAGAAGACCGAGGTCAACATCGACCAGTATACGTACTTCGAGGAGCGTTTCATGCCGTGGCTTCTCGCAGGCCTGTTGATGCTCGGGTTGGAGAAGATTCTCTCGCTGACACGGATGGGGAGGTTACCGTGAGAGCCAGAGGTCAGACGATCGAAACTCAGGTTTCAGGTTTCAGGACTCAGGTTTCAAAATGAAATGGGGCTCTCCAGACATCCTTCCCTGGCTGCTGCTTCTGCTGCCGCTCTGGTGGCTTGTCTTCTTCCTCCTGCGCCGGCGCGAACGTCTGCTGAATCAACTGGTCGCCGCTGAGGTTCTGCCGGTCATGGCCCCGGGCCGCAGTATCGTGCAGATTCGCCGCCGCGCGATCTTATGGCTTGTCGCAATCAGTCTTGCGGGCTTGGCGTTTGCGCGGCCCCAGTGGGGCTTTCACTGGCAGGAGGTGAAACGGCGGGGGCTGGACATCGTGGTTGTTCTCGACACGTCGAGGATCATGCGGGCCGAGGACATCAAGCCCAACCGGTTCCAGCAGGCGAAGTGGGGTGTGCGCGATCTTGTCGGCAAGCTCAAGGGCGATCGCATTGGCCTCGTCACGTTCGCCGGCAGCAGTTTCCTTGAATGCCCGCTCACCATCGACTACGCCGCCTTTCTGATGACGCTCGACGACGCGTATGTCGGCATCATTCCGCGGGGCGGAACAGCCATAGCCCAGAGCCTTCGGACGGCCATCGACAGCTTCGAAAAGAGCACGGAAGCGGACCGTGCGATCGTCCTCATCACCGACGGCGAAGACCATGAAGGCCAACCGCTCAGGCTGAGCGACGAGTTGAACAAGAAGAACATCCGGGTCTACGCCGTGGGCGTGGGCAGCCTGGACGGGGAGCTGATCCCCTCGGCGGACGGCGGCAATCGCCCCGGCTTCGTAAAAGACAATGCCGGGAACGTCATCAAATCCGCCCTGCACGAGGATGTGCTCAGCCAACTCGCGGTCGCCACAGGCGGGACCTATGTTCGTTCCGCGCCCGGCGATTTCGGACTGGAGCGCTTGTACGACCAGGGGATCGCGCAACTGAAGAGGGACGAACAGGAATCGAGAATGACCAAGGCCTACGAGGATCGCTTTGCATGGTTCCTGGGCGCGGCACTCGTTCTCTTGATTCTTGAAGCCGCGATCAGCGACCGGGGATTCAGGCCTCGCGAGAAGAAGGTATGAAAAAGATTTTGGTCATAGGCGTTGTAGTTGTCGGCTTCCAATCCTTCACGGGGTGGTGCGCGGACGCGCCGCGCCAGACGATGAAGGACGGCACCCGCTTCTACCGGGGGCAGTCCTACGACAAGGCCGCGGAAGCGTTCGAGCAGGCCGCCCAGTCCGCGCACCAGGCGAAGCTGGATCCGTCCGTAGCCAAGTACAACGCCGCCAACGCCCGCTTCAAAATCGGCGGATTCGGAGCCGCTGCGACGAATTACGCGGAGGCCACGCGCTCCCCCAACCTTGCGCTTCAGAGCAAAGCGTATTACAACCGCGGGAACGCATTGATGGCCGACTCCGAGCTGGCCGAGAAGCAAGGAGGCCTTGACCCGGCCATCGGCTCGGTGGATGAGGCCCTCTCCATGTACGAAAGCGCAATGACCCTGGCGCCCGGCGACGAGGACGCCAAGGTCAATTACGAGCTGGCCCTGCGGAGAAAGCAGGAACTGCAGCAGAAAAAAGAACAACAACAGCAACAGCAGAAACAAGATCAGGACAAGCAGGATCAGGAAAAGGAAGATCAGTCCCAGAAACAAGAGCAACAGGAGAAGAACGACCAGCAGAAGCAGGACCCGCAGGAGAATCAACAACAGGATCAGAAGAAGGATCAACAGCAGAACCAAGGCCATCAGCAACCGTCCGATCAACAGCAAGCGCAGCCCCGAAAATCCGAAGAGATGACCCCTGAAGAAGCCAGGATAATGCTCGATGCGATGAAGCAGGAAGAGCAGGCCAGCCGCGATCGGATGCGCCTGATCATCGGTCAGCCGACTCCCGTGGAGAAGGACTGGTAATGAGGATGTCGCGACGACAGACAGGATACGCCCTGATCCTTGCCCTGTGCGCATGGATGATGGCGTATGCGGGTTGGACGGCCTCTGTCGAATTCGACATTCAGCCGCGGATCTTGCGAGCCGGCGAGTCCGCAACGTGCATGTTCACGGTCCGAGGCGTCGACAATCCTCCAACACCAGAGCTCCCCCCGGTCCAAGGATTCCGGTCGAGTTTTGCCGGAACGCAACAGAGCTACTCTTTCGTCAACGGGCAGAAGGATTCCTCTGTGACCTTCACGTATCAGCTCGTTCCTGTCCAAACGGGCAAGTTCACGATTGGTCCGTTTACCTACGCGACACCGGGCCAGGCGTTCGATCTGCCCGCCATCGACCTTGAAGTCGTGTCCCCGGAGAGCCCTGCTTCGCCGCAGGGCTCAGCACCGCCGGATTCTTCCGAATTGCTGTTTGCCGTGTTCAGCGCGGAAACAACCAACGTCTACAATCAGCAGGTCTTTGACATTGTGCTGTCCATCTACTCCCAGGGCTTGAATCTTGGAAACAACATTTCGCTCATGAACATGCCCTCGTCGGGGCTCAGTCTGCAGCCTTTCCAGGAATTGCAGGGCGGCCGACAGATCATCAACAACAAGGTATACGATGTGCGCCGTTTCCGGGCGAAGGTTCAGGCGTTGACGGCGGGCACGTTCAGGCTGGAGCCGACGATCCAGGTGCCGGTGCTGGTTCAAAGGGAGCGACGCGGCCCGCCGGGATTCGACAGCTCCTTGTTCCAGGATTTCTTCGGCATGGTGCGCACACAGCCGGTCCATATCAGCCCCAAGCCGCTGGAGATCCAGGTCAGCGCGCTGCCAACGGAAGGCCAACCGCCCGGTTTCGCGGGCGCGGTCGGCAAATTCGCTTTCGAAGCGCAAGTGAAGCCCACAGACGTGAACGCGGGAGACCCGATCACTCTGACGATCCAGATTCTCGGCCAGGGAAACCTCGAGAATATCTCCGCGCCTCAATTCGTCGCGGGAGACGACTTCAAGGTCTATGAACCCCGCCTGGTTTCAAAGGATTCGGACCCCAACCGCGGCATTGGACGGAAAACATTCGAGCAGGTGCTCATTCCGCGTTCGGAAAAGGTGAAGGAGCTCCCCGCACTCGTCTTTTCCTTCTTCGATCCAGAAAAGAGGGCCTACGAAACAATCAGCCGCGGCCCATACCCGATCGTGGTGCATCCGTCATCCAATGCAACAGCCCGGATTCTGCAGGCCGTGCCATCCCACTCCGAGGCTTCCACCATCATTCTTGGAACCGACATTGTCTATTTGAAGCCGGCGCCGGCCCAATGGATTCCGGCACCAGAAAGCCTCTGGTATCTGCATCCGGTGTTTCTTGCCGCGCAGTTGTTGCCCGCGGCGGTTCTTGGCCTGCTCTTTCTTGCGGTCATGCGGCGCGAGCAACTGGCCGGCGATATTGCCCTTGCCCGGCGCCACCAGGCCCCCCGCACAGCCCGCACCGGCCTTCGGAAGGCGGAAAGAGCCATCTCCAGGGGAGACCGAAAGGCCTTCTACGAAGCAATCTGGGAAACCCTTTCCTCCTACTTCGGCCATCGACTGAATCTCGCGCCTGGAGAGTTGTCGACGGAAGTCGTTCTTTCCGCCCTGAACCACGAGCACATGAACGCTTCCGATACGGAGCGCATCCGCGTTCTGTTCGAACGCTGCGAGCGGGCGCGGTTCGGGGACGTCGGCGCCGACGCGGTTCACGAGGCGCAGGAGCGTGGAATTCTCGAGGAACTGAACCAGCTGCTGCGAAAATGTGAGCGACTCAGGCTATGAAACGAAAGTGGATCATCGGCATCGCATTGTGCGTTATGATGATTGGGG
>CALMZY010000320.1 GCA_937870865.1 uncultured Lentisphaerota bacterium
ATGTGCGCCCAGCCGCTGATGCGGAAGCTGGGCGTGCCGGCCGTCAGCCGCGCGAGCTTCTACTTCTACAACCTGAAAGAGGAGATCGACCGGCTTGCCGCGGCGATCGAAAAGGCGAAAGGCTACTTCCATCATGGAACTTGACGATCTCTACAAGGACCTGATCCTCGACCACTGCAAGCACCCGCGCAACTTCCGGCCGCTCGCCGATTCCGAGGTTCTCGTCGACGAAGAGAACCCGACCTGCGGCGACCACATCCGGCTGACCGCCAGGGTGGAGCAGGGGAAGATCGCGGACGTCAAGTTCGACGGCAAGGGGTGCGCGATCAGCACGGCCTCCGCTTCGATGATGACCGAGAGACTGATCGGCATGCCGGAGGCCGAGGCCCGCCGGTTGATCTCGGATTTTGTCGGCGTGATCCGCGGGGAGAAGGAACTGGACGTCGACTCCCTCGGAGATCTTGCCGCGTTGGAAGGCGTGAAGCAGTATCCCATGCGTGTGAAGTGCGCCACGATGTCCTGGCACGCCGCGGAGAAGGCCTTGGACAGAATCGCCGGAAACCCGTAGGAGCCCAAACATGTCTTTGCGAGCCAGAATCTATTCCCTGAAGGGCCTGCTGTTCGGCCTGCACGAATCGGCCGTCGACCCGAATCCCCTGGCCCAGTTCAAGAGCTGGTACGCGCACGCGCGCCGGACGGGCGCTCCTCTCCCGGATTCGTTCACGCTGGCGACGGTGACGCCCGACGGCAGGCCCGACGCGCGGATGCTTCTTCTCAAGGGTGTGGACGAAAGAGGGTTCGTGTTCTACACGAACTACGACAGCCGCAAGGGCGGTGAGATCGCGAAGAATCCGGCGGCGGCGATGGTGTTTCATTGGAACCAGCTGTTCCGCCAGGTCCGGATCGAAGGCAGGCTGGAGAAGGTGACGACGCAGGAATCCGAAGCCTATTTCCACAGCCGTCTGCGCGGCAGCCAGGTCGGCGCGTGGGCGTCGCTCCAGAGTTCAACGATCCAAAACCGGGAAGAGCTCGAGCAGAAGGTTGCGGATTACGAAGCGAAGTTCAAAGGACAGGCTGTTCCGTTGCCCCCGTTCTGGGGCGGGTTCAGGCTGATTCCGGACCGCATCGAATTTTGGCAGGGGCGACCGAGCCGGCTTCACGACCGGCTATGCTTTATACGCGAGGCCGGCGGTTGGAAAATGTCGCGGCTATCGCCGTGATGGAAACCTGAAACCGGAAACCTGAAACCGGAGTGAGGAAGGACGGACGCAGACGCCTGACACTCAGGTTTCAGGTCTCAAGTGTCAGGTTTCTCAGCGAACGCCCACGCGCCGTAGCCCACGACTTCATCCTTCGAGCCCGCGGTGTCGCCGGAGTTTCTCAAATCAAGAGTGTGCGCGCGCAGGTCATGCCTCTTTGCCGCCACGAGCAGACCGGAAATTGGAATGCGCCCGCACGCCTGTTCGTAATCGATCTCCTCCGGATGGAGCGATTCGATGGCCTTGGATGCGGCGCGGTCCATTTTTCCGGCGGTCCGGTAATCGTGATAGTGGCTCAGATCGGAGCTGATCACGATCAGCGTCTCGGGCCCGCCCCAGAGTTTCTCCAGAACATCCGCCACCTCTTCGGGCGTCGCGTCGCCGACGGCAAGAGGCACCAGGCGGAAATCGCCGAGGACTTCCTGAAGAAACGGCAGGTGAACCTCCAGGCTGTGTTCCATGGCGTGGGCGGAATCAATCACCTCGACCTGCGGCAAGTCCTTGATCTGATCGAAAGCGGCCTTGTCGATCGGAATATTTCCGAGCGGTGTGGCGAATGCATCCGCGCTGGTTGCCGCGAGGCCGCGGAACGGCACGCGGTGGGATGGCCCGAGCAATATGACGCGCTTGATTTTTCCCCGGGCGGGCGCGATCTGGACGTAGGCCGAAGCCGCGATCGGTCCGGAGTAGATGTAGCCGGCGTGGGGGGCGATGACGGCTTTCGGCACGACCCCCGACGGCTTGGTCTGTTTCAGAAACCCGCTGATCATCGCGCGCAGTTCAGCGGGGTCGTTTGGATAGAACGACCCGGCGACGGCGGCCCTGCGTATGGGCGATGGCTTCATGGAAATGCCTCCCGTTCAGCGTACAACGCGGCGGAAGATAATCAACCCAAATGCCAAATGACCCAATTTAGGCATTAGGGCTTCGGCATTCGTCATTCCCGGCGTTAGACATTGGTCTCTTGTCGGCTTATACTTCAGCCGGGTGGCTGATATGTCTGCCTATCCTCCAGGTCCTGTCGTTCCGACGAAGTTCTGGCACAAGCTGGACGGCGACCGGGTCCAGTGCGACGTGTGTCCCAACCACTGCAAATTGAAGGACGGCCAGCGCGGGCGGTGCTTCGTGCGCATGGCCGAGGGCGGGAGAGTGGTGCTGGCGACGTACGGCCGGTCGAGCGGGTTCTGCGTGGACCCGATCGAGAAGAAGCCGCTCAACCAGTTCCTTCCCGGCACGGCGATCCTGTCGTTCGGGACCGCCGGCTGCAACCTGACCTGCCAGTTCTGCCAGAACTGGCACATCAGCCGTTCGCGCGAGATGGAAACGCTCGCGGAAGAGGCGTCGCCCGAAACCATCGCGCGCGCCGCCGAGGCGCTTCGCTGCCGGAGCGTCGCTTTCACGTACAACGACCCGGTTGTCTTCCTGGAATACGCCGTGGATGTGGCGAAGGAATGTCACAAGCGGAACATCAAGACCGTCGCCGTGACAGCCGGCTACATCAGCGAAGGCGCGCGCGAGGAGTTCTTCGCGCACATGGATGCGGCGAACGTGGATCTGAAGGCGTTCACCGAGGAATTCTATCACAGGCTCTGCGGCGGCGACCTGCAGACGGTTCTCGATACGTTGATCTACCTCAAGCGGCACACGAACGTCTGGACCGAGTTGACGACCCTGCTGGTGCCGCACGAGAACGATTCGCCGGAGGAGATCGACCGGTTGTCGCAATGGGTTGTCCGGGAACTGGGGCCCGACACGCCGATTCATTTCACGGCATTCCATCCGGCCTGGAAAATGTCCGAAGCGCGTCCGACGCCGTCGGCGACGCTTGCCGAGTCCCGGCGCATTGCCCTGCGGAACGGGCTGCGATACGTCTACACCGGCAATGTCAGCGATGAGGAGGGCGGCAGCACGTACTGCCACGGGTGCGGCAGGCGGCTGATCGGCCGCGACTGGTTTCGCCTCACCGACTGGAACCTGGACGGGAAGGGCGCGTGCAGATTCTGCGGCGCGCCGTGCGCGGGGGTGTTCGAGGGCGGCCCGGGAACGTGGGGGGCGAGGTGCGTGCCGGTGTCTATGGAGGACTACTGATGAGTCCAAAGTCCAACGTCTAAAGTCCAAAGTCTGCGGCTGGCTGGACAACTCCTTATTGACTTTGGACCTTGGACCTCGGGACTTTGGACTACGTAGAAAGAATCCGCCGCGCCTCGTCGAGGAAGATGCCCTTCAAGTTCATCTTGAGCGTCTCGGGGTTCGTGGCCCGCGGCATGCCTTCGTCTTCGGTGATCATGCCGTTCCGGATCATCTGGTAGATCGCCTGGTTGAACGTCTGCATGCCGTCTTCGCTTCCCGTTTCGATGGCTGCGGAGAGCTTCTCCAACTGGTTTTTCTCCATGAGCTTCCGCACGGTCGGCGTATTCACCATGATCTCGATCGCGGGGACGACGCCGCCCTGGATGCTGGGGATCAGGCGCTGGCACATGACCGCGCGCAGGTTCGTGGCCAGGCTCATGCGAATCTGGTCGCGCTCCGTGAACGGGAAGAAATTCAAGATGCGGGAAACGGTCTGGGACGCCGTGTCGGTGTGCACGGTGCTGAACACGAGGTGGCCGGTTTCCGAGGCGACGAGGGCCGCCGAGAAGCTTTCGGCGTCGCGCATTTCGCCGACCATGATGACGTCGGGATCCTGCCGCAGGACATACTTCAGCGCCGCGTGAAACGAGACCGTATCGAGGCCCACCTCGCGCTGCGAGATAATCGACTGATCGTCCTCGAACACGTATTCGATCGGGTCTTCCACCGTGATGATGCGGCGTTTCCCGGTCACGTTGATGTGCTGGATCATGGCGGCCAGCGTGGTGGACTTGCCGCTGCCGGTGGTGCCCGTGGTGAGCACGATGCCGCGCTGCGACGCGGCGATGTCCTTCAGAATGGGAGGCAGGTGGAGCTCTTCGAACGAGGGAATGTTGGTCTTCACGTGGCGCATCGCGACGCAGGGAAGTCCCTGGCTCAGGAAGATGTTCACGCGGTAGCGTCCGACTTCGACCTCTTCCATCGAGAAGTCCACCTCGTGTCTCTGCTCGTATTGTTTCTTCGTGTGGGTCGGCAGCATCTCATCGATCAGTTCGGCCATGAGGTCCCCGGTGATGATCGGGGAGCCGCTGTCGGTCAGGTTGGCGTGAACCCTGAAAATGGCCTGCTCGTTGACCTTCAGGTGGATGTCTGAAGCATCAAGTTCGGCCGCGCGGATTAGTAATTCATGCAATAGGGACATTTGAGCTTCGCCGTTTTCGAAAGACACTCGAGCTGGTTCCTCTTGGTCTCGGGGAGGTCAAGGAACTTGACCCAGATGCGGTACAGGGTCTGCCCTCCATCCTTGGCGCAGCGGACAACCACCCCGGTACACTGGATGTCCTCTTTCCGGCCGCAATCTGTGTCCGGAATACAGATGTTGAATTCCAGGATTTCGAACTCGGGCATCGGCTTCGACGAGTAAAGCTGAATGCCCAGCGGGCATACGCGGAAGTTCTCGGGCTGTTTCAAGGTTTCCCGCGCGTCAAAGACCACGGTGACGGGTCGGCTCTGCAATCCCGTGCTGTCTTCAGAATGTTCCATGAGGGTCTCGGCTCACACGAATCCGCAATGACCAGCCAGAATCTAATGTAGCACGCGGGCGTATGGGTGTCAAATGGGCGACCCGCCGGACCTATCGCATTCGATAGATCATCACGCTGCCGATGCAGAAGAAAAAGACATTGGGCAGCCAGCCCGCAAGCCACGGATCAATGGTTCCCTTTTTGCCGAATGCGACCCCGACGTTCACGAGCACGTACAAGCCGAAGAACAACGCGAGGGCCAGGACGATGCCGATGAACGCGCCGCGACGGCCGGTCTGAGCGCCGAAGGGGATGCCGAGAAGAACGACAATGAGGCACATCCACGGCATGGCCAGCCGGCTGTG
>CALMZY010000321.1 GCA_937870865.1 uncultured Lentisphaerota bacterium
TCGCGCGGCTGACGGCCGGCACGCCCAGCTTCCGCATCAGCGGCTGGGCGCACATATGCCCGGCGCGGATCGCAATGCCTTCCTGGTCCGTGAACTGGGCGAGATCGTGCGGATGGATTCCCTCCACTTCGAACGAGACCGCTCCGCCGCGCTCCAGCGCCCGGCCGAAAATCCTCAAGCCCTTGATGCGTCCGAGCACCTCGACGGCGTACGCCGTCAATTCGTGCTCGTACTTCAGGATCCTGTCCATGCCGAGGCCGGTCAGGTAGTCCACCGCCGTGCCCAGGCCGATCGAGCCGGCGATGTTCGGCGTGCCCGCCTCGAACTTGTGCGGCAGCTCCGCCCACGTGGCGCCCTCCAGCGTCACCTTGCTGATCATCTCCCCGCCGGTCATGTACGGATCCATTTCATTCAGAATGCTTTCACGCCCGTACAACGCGCCGATTCCAGTCGGCGCGCACATCTTGTGCCCCGAGAACGCCAGGAAGTCGCAATCCAGGTCCATGACGTTCACCGCCATGTGGGGCACGCTCTGCGCGGCATCCACGAGGACCACGGCGCCCGCTTCGTGCGCGGCCGCCGTCATCTCCTTCGCGGGGTTCACGGTGCCGAGGACGTTGGACACGTGCGTGAACGCCACGAGCTTGACGCGCGACGAAAGCATCTTGCGGTACGCCGCCTGGTCCAGCGTTCCGTCCTCCAGCACGGGGACGTATTTCACCACCGCGCCCTTCTCTTTCGCGAGAAGCTGCCACGGGATGAGATTGCTGTGGTGCTCCATCTCGGTCGCGATGATCTCGTCGCCGGGCCTGATGAACTTCCGGCCCCACGCGGTGGCGACCAGGTTGATGCCCTCCGTCGTGCCGCGGGTGAAAATGATCGAGCGCGCGGACGGCGCGCCGACGAACGCCGCGACCTTCCTGCGCGCGTTCTCGAACTGCTCGGTGGCCTGCCCCGCGAGAAAATGAACGGAGCGATGCACGTTCGCGTTGCACTCCTCGTAGTAGTCGCACAGCGCGCAAACGATCATCGACGGCTTCTGGGTCGTCGCCGCGTTGTCGAGATAGGCCAGCGGCTTCGAACCATGAATGATCTGCGTCAGGATCGGAAATTCCTCGCGCAGCTTGACGGGATCGAACTCGCGCGGCTCCGCCCCGCGATGGCACACGCCGCGCACGCAAACTTTTCCGTTCGGAAACAGTTGTGGAAATTCTTTCATGGTAACTCGATCAATACTTTGTCGCCTTCTGCCTTCACCGGATAACTCGCCACCGGCCGCACGGCCGGCAGGCTCAAATGCCGTCCGGTCCGCAGGTCGAATCGGGCGCCATGCAGCGGGCACATCACCTCGTGATCGCACACTTCGCCGAGAACCATCGACGCCTTCTCGTGACTGCACGTCCCGTCGATCGCGAAGAAGCCGTCGTCCAGTTTGAACAGGGCGATGTATTTGCCGTCGCCGAGATCCACCAGCTTCCGGTCCGTCTTCTCGAACTCGTTCACGACCGCCACTTCCTTCCACGTGCCCATGCTCAGCCTATCCTCGAATCAACCTGTTTCGAAACGGCTTCTCTCACAAACTCGTACGGGATCCGCCCCGCGATGTCCTCGCAGAACCCCTTGATCAGAATGCGCCGGGCCTCGTTTTCGTCAAGCCCGCGCGAGCGCAGATAAAACAGCTCCTCCGCATCGAGGTTCCCGATCGT
The DNA here is from genome assembly GCA_937870865.1 of uncultured Lentisphaerota bacterium. Lineage (GTDB taxonomy): Bacteria > Verrucomicrobiota > Kiritimatiellia > CAIQIC01 > JAGNIJ01 > CALMZY01. The sequence continues at coordinate 1,707 of CALMZY010000321.1, forward strand.
CGATCCGTGACTGCACTTCAGGTCGTCGGTATCTATCTGCAGGCCCGGCAGGGAGTCGGCCCGCGCCCCGTCGCTCAGCACGAGATTGTTGTTCTTCTGGTAGGCGTCCACGCCGTTCGCGCCGGGCCGGGCAATGATCAGGCCCTGGTACACCGACCGCGCCTTGTCCTTGACCGCGCCCTTGTACAGCAGGTTGCTGGTCGTGCGGGGCGACGAATGGACTTGCAGCGTCCTCTGGTCGAAGTGCTGTTCGCCGGTCGCAAAATACAGGCCGTCGAGTTCGGCGCTCGCGCCCTCGCCCGCCACGTCGCTCCCGAAGCTCATCTTGCTGATCCGGCTTCCGAAATTCAGCGTGACCCAGTCCACCTTGCCTTCCCGTTCAACGCGCGCCCAGTCGTTCGCGATGTGATACGTGTTCGCGCCCCATTCCTGGAGCGTGATCACCCGGACGTTCGCGGACGATGCCACGTAGAGCTCCTTCGACATGACCGTCTGGATCACGGGCGCGTCAGGCGATGTCAGATGCTCCACCACCGCCGCCTTGCTGCGCGCGCCGGCCACAACCAGCAGGCGCGGCACGCAGACCGATTCCGGCGCCGCGAGCTCGTAGCGGACCAGAATGCCTCGCGCGAGTTCGACGCCCTCCGGAATGTGGATGAAAATGCCCACGTTCCAGAAGCTGTCGTTCAACGTTTCGAATTTGCCCGCCGCCTCGCCTCGCGCGTGGTTCTTCAGGTGATTCGCGACGAGGTCCGGGCGCTCCGCGGCCGCCTGCCCCAGCGGAAGCACGAGAACGGTTTTCGCTTTCAGCACGCCGGTCACATCGCGAATGCTGAACGCGCCGTCGCCGATCGCCACAACCGCGTCAAACTGGTCATCCCAAGGGCCCGGCCGGAATGAAGACGAGAACTCCAGGCTCTTCACGCCGACCAGCTTCGCAAACGGGAATCGGGCGGGATCCGTGCGCCGCCACTCTTCGATCCGGGCGTGCGGCGACGGCAGCGCCTTGTAGAGGCTGAACGCTTCCTCACGCGCGGTCTTCAAGATCGCCGGCTCGTTCCGAACGTCCAGACCGGCGAACGCGGCCTCGTCGAATCCGGCGATGTACTCCGGCGCCTTGCGTTCTGTTGATGTCAATTCTGTGCTCATCTTTCTTCGCCATGAACCGCGAGCGGGACGCTCGCTCTCCCATTTCTGGGAGCGCGGCCGTCCCGGGCGCGTTACCCTATCCAATACTCTTATCCAATTTCATCTCCAACAGCTTGATCGCCTCGACCGCAAACTCGAGCGGCAACTGCTTGAACACTTCCTTGCAGAACCCGTTGACGACGAGCGAAACGGCGTCCTCCTCGGTGATGCCGCGGCTCTTGATGTAGAAAAGCTGCTCCTCGCTGATTCGCGACGTGGTGGCCTCGTGCTCGATCACGGCGGTGCTGTTCTCGGCCTGCACGACCGGGAACGTGTTGGCCTTGCATTTGCCGCCGATCAGCATGGAATCGCACTGCGAGTGGTTCCGGCAGTTCTTTGCGTCCGGCAGAATCTGCACCAGCCCGCGGTACGAATTGTTCGACTCGCCGGCGGAAATGCCCTTCGACACGATCGTGCTCCGCGTGTTGTTGCCGATGTGGATCATCTTCGTGCCGGTGTCCGCCTGCATCCTGTTGTTCGTCAGGGCCACGGAGTAGAACTCGCCGACCGAGTTCTCGCCTTCCAGAATACAGCTCGGATACTTCCACGTGATCGCTGCGCCGGCTTCAACCTGCGTCCAGGAGATCTTCGAGTTCCTGCCCCGGCAATGGCCCCGCTTCGTGACGAAGTTGTAGATGCCGCCCTTCCCCTCCTTGTCGCCCGCGTACCAATTCTGGACCGTCGCGTACTTGATCTGCGCGTTTTCGAGCGCGATCAGCTCGACGACCGCCGCGTGAAGCTGGTTCTCGTCCCGCATCGGCGCCGTGCAGCCCTCTAGGTAGGACACATAGGCCCCTTCATCCGCGATGATCAGCGTCCGCTCGAACTGCCCGGTCTTGGATGCGTTGATCCGGAAATACGTCGACAGCTCGATGGGGCAACGGACGCCTTTCGGGATGTAGCAGAACGAGCCGTCCGTGAAGACGGCGGAGTTCAGGGACGCGAAGAAATTGTCCGTGTACGGCACGACCGAGCCGACGTATTTCCGCACCAGGTCCGGATGCTCGCGCACGGCTTCCGAAAACGAGCAGAAGATGATGCCGAGGTCCTTCAGCATTGTCTTGTGCGTGGTCGCGACCGAAACGCTGTCGAACACGGCGTCGACGGCGACGCCCTCCAGCCGGTTCCTCTCGTGCAGCGGAATGCCCA
>CALMZY010000322.1 GCA_937870865.1 uncultured Lentisphaerota bacterium
GTTTTCTTCTTTGCACGCTCTCGGTCCCGGCGGGGCTGGAGGACGGCGGGCCCGGCGTGGGGTTTCCGGTGGGCGAGACGCTGGATTACAGTATCTCCTGGGGCGTCATACCCGTGGGCCATTCGCACGTGACGAGCGAGTGGATTTCGGAGGACGGCCGCGCGCTCATTGCCATCCGCCTGCGTACGAAGAGCAACAACTTTCTTTCGACGCTGTATCCGGTGGACGATTCGCTGGAGGCGATCATCGATCCGGAGACGTTCCTGCCGGTCCGCTTCACGAAGAAATTGAGCGAGGGCCGCTACCGGGCGGACGAGACCACCACCTTCGATCACAAGAATCTGAAGGCCGTGTGGAAATCGAACCGCAGCGGGAAGGTGAAGGAGCTGACGATCGATCCGGACACGCGCGACGTGGTGACGTTCATGTATTACATGCGGCGGAATCAGTTTGAGCCGGATACGGTTAACAAGTATAGAGTGATGGCCGACGAGAAGGTTTACGATCTGGTCATCAAGGCGCAGAAGGTGGAGACCGTCAAGCTGGATCGTTTCGGGAAACTGCCGTGCCTTCGCTTCGAGCCTGAGGCGCAGTTCGGGGGTCTGTTTGTCCGCAAGGGGCGGATGTGGATGTGGGTTTCGCAGGACGAGCGCCGCATTGCCACGAAGATCGCGGCGCAGGTCCCCGTGGCCAGCATCTCGTTGTGGCTGGACCAGGTCGGCGGGCCGGGGGATGATTTCTGGGTGTCGAAGGGGGCGAATGGAAGCGTGACCAACAAGGTGAAAAAATGAGTTTGAGCGCCGTTCATGCGAAGAAAATTCTGGCGAGATTCTCCCGTCAGCGGATTCTCGTCGTGGGGGACCTCATGCTGGACCGCTACGTGTACGGCGGGGTCAGCCGGATTTCGCCCGAAGCGCCGGTGCCGGTGGTGCACGTGACGCATGAGAAGAGCATGCCGGGTGGCGCCAGCAATGTGGCGTGGAACGTCCGGTCGCTGGGCGGTCGCGCGGCGGTGTCCGGCATCCTGGGTCGGGACGCGACCGGCCGGGAACTGAAGAGGTTGTTGACGCGCGGCGGCGTCCTGGTCAGCGGCGCCCTGGAGATCGGCGATTTCCGGACGACCGTCAAGGAACGCGTGATTGCGGAGCGCCAGCAGGTGGTGCGCGTGGACCGCGAGAACAACTTCCAGCTGGCCGGAAAAACGGAAGAGGCTTTCTGCCGGCGGCTGGCCTCCGAGGTGGGGAAGGCCACCGGCGTCATCATCGAGGATTACGGCAAGGGAGTCATCCAGCAGCGCGTCGTGGATACCGTTCTGGCGTCGGCGAAGGCGCGCGGTCTGCCCATCGGTCTGGATCCCAAGGAGAACCACGAACTGGGCCTTGGCGGCATCACGGTGGCCACGCCGAACCGGAAAGAGGCTTTTGCCATCGCGGGCGTGAAGGAATCGGCGGCGCATTCCAGCCCGTTGAACGACAAGGCGCTGTTGAAGGTGGCCGGGATCCTGATGAAAAAGTGGGCGCCGGCGATGCTGCTCATTACTCTTGGCCCCCTGGGCATTCTGCTTGTAACGAAAAGCTCGCCGCCGAAGCATGTTCCGACACGCGCGCGGGAGGTGTTCGACGTGAGCGGCGCGGGTGACACGGTAATTGCGACCTGCGTTCTCGCGCTGGCGGCTGGCGCAAGTCCTTTCGAGGCCGCCGAACTGGCGAACTATGCCGCGGGAGTTGTGGTTGGGAAGCTGGGGACGGCCACGTGCACCCAGCAGGAGATTCTGAGTTACTTGTAGGAGGCTGACGATCATGGCGCTACCGACACGGAAAACGGTCCGAATTCAACTGCCGGCGCCGAAGGGCCATTCCAAGGAGCTGGTCAAGACGGTCGGCGTGATTCCCGCGCGATGGGGGTCCACGCGCTTTCCCGGGAAAAGCCTGACGCCGATCTGTGGAAAACCTTTGATCCAGTGGGTCATCGAGCGGGCGCAGCAGGCGAAGAAGCTGGACCGGCTGATCGTCGCCACCGACGACGGGCGCATCCGCAACGTCGTCGCCGGGCTGGGGGTCGAGGTGGCGATGACCCGGTCGGACCATCCGTCGGGGACGGACCGCATTGCCGAGGCGCTGCGCGATATCGAGGCCGACGTGGTGGTGAACATCCAGGGCGACGAGCCGATGATCGATCCGGCGCTGATCGACGAGATGGCTCATTTCCTGGCGGTCAATCGCGATTGGGACATGGTCACCGCCGCGACGGCGATCAAGGATGCTTCGGAGGCTCATAAAGCCTCGATTGTGAAGGTGGTCTGGGATCACGACGGCCGCGCGCTGTATTTTTCGCGGTCCGTAATTCCGCATCTGCGGGAAAAGGACTCTGGCGTCACGTCGCGCGACCCCTTATACTGGCGGCACATAGGGATTTACGCCTATCGGCGCGTGTTCCTGCAGAAGCTGGTCGCCACGCCGCCGTGTCTCTTGGAGAGGGTCGAGAAGCTGGAGCAGCTCCGGGCCCTGTACGTCGGTTGTCGAATGAAGCTTCTGAGGGTGAAAGACGTCGGTGTTGGGGTCGATACGCCTGAGGACATCAAG
>CALMZY010000323.1 GCA_937870865.1 uncultured Lentisphaerota bacterium
CCCATGATCGCGCTCATGGAGTACTTCCGGCGACGGTCGATACACGACCATCACGCGTCGGCCACGCTGGCCGTCCTCGTGTTCGCGCTGGTCTTCGCAAAATGTTTCGCCAACGGATTCGAGTACATCACCACGGCGCTGGTCATGATGGCCACGCCGTTCGTGTACTACAGCGTCCGGGACGGACTGCCGGCGCGCCGATTCATCAAGGGCGCGCTCGTCGTCGCCTGCAGCGCCGGCCTCGCGGTCGCCTCGAGCCTGGTTCTCCTGCTCTTCCAGATTGCCGCGGTCAAGGGAAGCCTGTTGAACGGCATACAACACATCGCGTGGTCCCTGGGGAGAAGGACCTACGGAGCCAGCAGCCAATATGCCGCGGAATACGCGGACAGCTTAAAGGCCGGGACCTTCGAGGTGGTTTCGCGCTACGTGACAGGCCCCTTCCTCGACCTCAACAACTACGTGTCCACGGACAGCGCGTTCATTTCAGACGTTGTTCTGAAGATCCGGTACCTGCACCTGATCGCCCTGTTCCTGCTGGCGTCGGTCTTTCTCTACGTGCGCCGGAACGCCGCCGGCGACGAGCGGGGAAAACACACGGCCCTGCTCGCGGCGACCTGGTTCTCCATACTGGCCCCGCTGTCGTGGTTCGTCATCTTCAAGGCGCACTCGGCCGTGCACACGCACATGAACTTCATCGCATGGCAAATGCCGTTCGTGTTCTTCGGCGGCGCGCTCTGCGGACTCGCCGTCAAAATCGCTATGCGGACTTGGCGCTTGCCTGCCGGGGCGCCCCCAGCAGTTTCATAAGGAGAAATTCGAGGTTCAATTCCTTGGCGTAGGTCGAGGAGATGATCGACTCGTGGGCGGCAAGCGTCAGCGCCTGGCAGCGGACGAGTTCCTGCCGCGAAAAACGCCTTGCCTGCGCAACCAGCTTCCCGGCGCGGTATATGTTGACCGTGCGCGGATCCTTGGCGAGCGACGAGGCAAATTCGTCCACCTCCGGCGATTGGCGCCATTCCACCTTGAGCCACGGTTCCTCGCCGCCGACGCTCAGCCATCTCCGGTCCAACGCCTCGCGATACAGGAGCAGATCCCGGAATCGACCCTCCAGCCCGATGATCAACCCGACTTCGTTCTCGCCCTGGAACAGCAACTGGCGCAGGACCTTCAGCGCGCGGGTCAGGTCCCGGCTTCCGACGGCATCGGCGAGATCCCACGAAATCGCCTCGCGCGACGGCGAGACGATGGCGTGGACATCGGCAACCTGCACGTTCTTCCGGTCGCCGAGATAGACGGACAGCTTCTCCACTTCCTGCACGATCTGCCGCGTATCGGTCCCCGTCTTCTCCAGGAACTCGCCCAGCGCGTCGGGGCCGATGTTCAAGCCCGCCTTTCGAAATGCGTCCGACGCCATCCCGCGCGCCTGCTGTTCCAGTTGATACGATTTGTCGGGCAGCTCGAACTTCGTCACGCTCCCGGCGGACTGGCACGCCTTGAAAAAAGCCGACCGGCCGTCAACCTTCGACGCGCTGACGACCAGGATCTGTCCCGGCGGCAACCCGGCCTTGATCAGCTTGACCAGCTCGTCCAGCCGGCCCTTGACGTCCGCCGACTCGCCGATGACGCCCGATCCGAGGAACGTCGCATCGCGAAGCCAGACCACCTTGCGCCCGCCCAGGAACCCAAGCGTACGCAAACCGTCCAGGCAGCGCCCGATGGCGGCGATCGCTTCGTCCACGAGGCCGACCCGCGCATCGACGATCTCCAGGCCGAAGGCCTGGTCGGCCTTGGGACACAGGCGATCCACGAGTTCTTTCGCGTTCGTGCTGACGAGATACTCGTCCTCGCCGTAGACGAGATGGACGGCCTTGTCCGCGCCGCCGGTTTCATTCTTTGGTTTTGCCGTCATTCTGTTGCGTACTTCTCGATCTGCTTCTGCAGCCAGGCGAAGTCGCTGTCCGCGAAGCTGAACCGCTCCCGCAGGAAATTGTCCCACGGGGTCCGATCACCTGCCACAGCCTTCACGAACTCCCCCAGTTTGTCATCCCCAATTTTCCGCGCGATGGCGGAAACCAGCAGTTCCGCCTCGACGTAGAATGCGGCGCTCGCCGCGCTGTCCGGGGGATACGTCGTCATGCCCGTCAGTTGCGCCAGGTCCAGGAGATGCTTGCGCGAAACGCGCGGCGGCGCACGGACCAGCTGCTTTCCCTTCTGCGCGTGTCCCGCCACGGCCGCTTTCCACCCGACATAGCCGGCCATGCCTTCATCCAGCCAGATCGGAACATGGTTTCCATACACCTGCCACAGCCTGAAATGCACAAGCTCGTGCGGCACGCGCAGGACATTGATGACGCTGTTGCTCTCCTTCAGGATGAACAGGTCGTTCTGCATCTGCATCGCGAGACTATCGTCCTTCCGGCTCGTATCCTGAAGAACCTTCTCCCAACTGTCCCGCCGGCCAACGACAAAGACGTGCCCCTTGCGACGGACGCTGTTCGTCCCGAGAATATCGCCGATCCTGCCGAACGCGAATTCGGCCTCCGCAGCCACTTCCTCGATCGCACCGGTGGTCGATGCGTGGAAAATGAAATGCCTGGTCTCGGCGTGAACCCAGTCCGAGCCGCCGGCATTCAGCACGGCGCGGCCCAGCGGCGTCAGATCGCGGTCCGACAGGTCCTTCCACGACATCAACGTGAACAACGGCGTCGCGGTGACCGCCAAGGCACCCGCCGCGAACAAGGCGAAAAACAACATGTTGCGCTTTGAATTCATCCGGTCCGCACGAACGCCGCCTTGACCACTCCGGCCCGCGTTGATAGCTTGCCTGTATCCTACTGGACGGCATGATGATATGAAAGAACTTTGGGCCCCCTGGCGAATCGAGTACTTCAAGAAGGCCAAAGGCAAGGGCTGTTTCCTCTGCAAGAGCTTCAAATCATCCCGGGACCGCGACAATCTTTTGCTCAAGCGCGGCAAGGCCTGCATCGTCCTGATGAATCGCTACCCGTATACCGGCGGCCACCTGATGGTCGCTCCGCTTCGCCACGTTGCCACGCTGGAGGACATGAACCCCGCGGAACTGGCGGAGATGATGGAGCTGACGCAGCAGGCCATGCGCGCGTTGAAGAAGGTGTCGCGGCCGCACGGGTTCAACGTCGGCATCAACATCGGCGAGGCCGCCGGCGCCGGGCTCAAGGATCACATCCATCTGCACATCGTGCCGAGATGGACGGGCGACACGAACTACGTCACCGTCATGGCCGACATCCGCGTGGTCCCCCAAGCCCTCCAGGAATTGTGGAAAGAACTCAGGAAAGCGATGAAGGATTGATTTCCAAATGAGCCCAACCGACGACATCCTCCGCCATCGCGCCGCAATCAGCCAGAACCGCGAGACGTTTCTTCTGAATTACAGAATGGAATTCGCGGCATTCGACCAGTTCGACAAGATCTTCGGGCACTTCGCCGCGGGCCTGGGTTCCGGCGGCGCACCGCACCAGAAGGGCGATTCCCAGCTCGTGCCGTTTCTGCCGATCATGCAGCGGTCCGCCCGGAGCGCGTTCGACCACTTGGCCGCGTACCAGTCGTGCCAGGCATGGATCGCGCTTCGCCCGTTCGTCGAGTCGTCCCTGATCATGGGCAAGTGGATCGACGACCCGCAAAACGCGGCCATCTGGATCAATCGCAACGCCGGCAAGAACGCGCGCAAGCAGTACCAGGACGCGTACACCGGCGACAGCCTGCGCTCCCAGCACCTTCCGGTGTCAGACCCGATCCGGCAGGTGCTCAGCCGGATCGGAGACGAGTTTCTGCAGACGGACCTTCGCTACTACACGCACGCCATCACCTTCACGGAAAACAACTCGCGTCAGGCGGCGCTGAGGATGGACGCCATGGACGATGCCGGCGACCACCGCGCGCACCTGTACGCGTTCCTGCACCTGATCTGGTTTGTCATGCATTCCGTCGGACGCATGTTCGAGGGCAAGTACGGGGCGAAGCCCGACTTCCGGGTGGACCTCGGAAAAATCGAGCAGGAGTTCACCCCCACCGTCGTCGCCATCGCGCGCCAGAATGAAGTGCACCGCAACGTGCTGACCCAGCTCGGCCTGTGGCCGCACAGCCTGCTCCAGCCGCCGAACAGGTAGGACCTGCTCGGCGATCTTCCCTACCGCAACACATCTGCCGACGATCCGATCCGATAGAAAACCGCCCCGGCGGAATTCAAAAGATCGGTATAGAGATTCAACGGCGGCACGGGAGAGATGTTCGTCGCGTACGGCGAAAAGCCCTGGGACAGATTCGTGGATGTCATCACCGAGTACGTCCTGTAGAAGCAACTCGACCACGACAGTTCCGATCCATCGCCGGCCGCCTGCAGATCGACTCTGAACGGCGATTCCCGCGGCGCATCCACCCGAATATCCGTTCGATCCCAGAAGACCGAACCGCGCGCCGGATCGGCGTTCCAGGCCCCAATCTGCCAATAGCCGCGATCCAGGCGCCAGCTCAGCCCGTGCAGGCCGGTCAGGGAGCCCGAATCCACGCTCATGGCGACCGGCACGCCGTTTGTCCGGCACGCGGCCAGTTTGTACGAGTCCTTGTTCAACGTCAGGCGCAGGTCAACGCCACCCTCCGCGAAATACCGTGTCGCATTCGTCACGGTTCCAATGAAATTCGTACGACCCCACGTCTGGGGCAGGCGATCCTTGGTGAAGAAAATCAGCGTCAGGCAGTCGTTGTCCGAATCATACAGCGATTCCAAGGTAAGCGCATTAGTGGCCCACCACGCGTTGTTCGTCTCCGAACAGAACGAGAGTATGGCTGCGATATCGTCGCCCGATTGGGCCTCGTCCACGCGCACCGTTTTCAGAAGGGCCGAGAACGTGTATTCAAGAACGCTCTCCCCCCAGCCCATCTTGCGACCGGTCATGTAGCCGGCCGTCTCCCAACCAAGGCCGGGTCTGACGCGCAGACAGCCGTCGGTTTCCTCGATTTCGTGACTCGACCAACCGAGCTCGGACCAGATGTTGCTGCGCGAGCCGTCGTCGAAATCATCGTGGAGCAGGACTCCCTCGAACGGTTTGAAGCGGAAATCCTTGATCACCACGTCGAGGTACTGCGTGTCCGGCGGCGCGAGCCCCTCGCACAACCAGAAGTTGATCTCGCAACGCGCGGGCGGGACCGGCACGTTGTCGGACTCATACACGCGTTCAGCGAACAGGTGGCTGGAATCGATCGGCTCGCGATCGTGGCCGTAGTAGCCCTGCCAGTGCGCCTTGCCGGGCGTCCACTGGAATCGGTGCGTGGTCTCCGTGTTCGTCAGGACCAGCGGCGTCTGGTAGCCGTTTTCCCAGATGTACCAGGGCTGGACGGTGTAGAGCAGGTTGTTCTCGTAGCCGCCGATCAGCGAGCGGCTGATCTCGATATCGATTTCGTAATGCGTCTCGCCGCGCGGCTCGTCAAAGCAGAACAGCCCGAGAATCGTGTTGGACTCCAGCCGGTCCAGCGGCCCCTCCACCGACCACGCGTATTCGCCGTAGCCGAGCCAATCGACCGACTCCAGTTCCGCGCACCACCAGTGTCCGTTCTCCTCCCGGATGGAGAGATGCAACCAGCCGTTGCTGTCCACGGAGACCCGGTTCGTGGAGAAGATGGTCATGTTCGTCCGATTGACCCAGTCCCAGCTCCAGTCGTAAACAATCCAGTCGCGGTTCGCGAAGCGGACCATGCTCGTCGTCGCCAGCCCGAACTCGCAGTCGTCGAACCGCGCGGACCCGCTCTCGTTCGACACCTGCATGAAATTGAGAATGAAGGATGCGTACGCCGTATTCCACGGCGCGCGGGCCGACGCGGAAATGGGAATCCACTGGTTGGTCGGACTGGTACCGATGAGTTGTTTCGGCGAGGCGCAGAACAGAATTCCCGTGTGACCGGCGTCGAAGAACCCGATGGTGAGATACGCCCGGTTCGCCCCGCGCATCAAGTCATCGCTGGAATTAAAAGCCCACGCCGTTCCACTCCAGACCTGCCCGCGGCTGGCCGGGAACGTCTGGTAGAAATAGGAGAAGTTGGTCGTCGCGCTCCAATTGCCGAACAGCTTGCCCGCATTCGTCCCGGAATGCGACGGAAGCCCTTGCCGCCACGCGTTGCCCCAGGGGGTCCAGCCGGACGGCACATCGGAGGTACCGAGTTCAAACCCGGGATTCACCAGGACGTTCGACAGGATGCCGCAGTTGGCGGAGCATGCCCACAGGAGAAGCAGATGAATAAGAACATATCGCCGGAGTCGTTGCATCACACGCCTTGGATGCAAACTATTATACAGGATTCCGCTTCCAATCAAAAGCCTGGTCTTTCGAATAAAGCACAAAAAAGGCCGGCCGTCGGCCACACGCACCCCGACACGCACACCTGGCGATCAAATCATTTGTTACATCTGGAGAGACGGCCGTCCATTCAGATGTAACAATTGGAAACACGTTGAGGTCACCAAAAAATGGGATTGTCGAGGGCTGCGCCCTCGCGCGTTGGACAATGCGAGCGAACTGTTCGAATCACCTCCTCCGCCCAACGGTACCGTCTGCCGCAATCCAATTCCCATTGACGCCCCCACCCCCTTGGGATTTACTGGAGCCGGCATGGCTGAAAAAACCGTCCATTTCGACAACGCGCGCGAGTCGCAGGACATTACCGGCCGGCGCGGCGAGTACCTGCCGCGGGTCGAGCAATCCATGAACGTCCGCCTCACGGCGCGCGACACGTGGCTCCGCATCGAAGGCGCCGAGGAAAAAGTGGCGACCGCGGAGCGTTTCTTCGAAGGATTGCGCCGGGCGCGCGGTTCCGGCGCGATCCTGCGCGAACACGGGATTCAATTCGCCCTCCGCGCGTTCCATGAAGGCCGCGAAGAGGACCTGAACCGGCTGTACGAGTGCCGGATCGAAGTCGGCCCCGGCAAACCCGCCATTTTCCCCCGCACGTTCGGCCAACAGCGGTACGTCGAAAACATCCGCAGCACGGACATCTCGTTCGGCATCGGCCCGGCCGGCACCGGCAAGACATACCTCGCCATGGCGATGGCCGTGAACACGCTTCTCCGCAACGAGGTCAGCCGGCTCATCCTCACGCGGCCCGCGGTCGAGGCGGGCGAGGCGCTCGGGTTCCTGCCCGGCGACATGCACGAGAAAGTCTCGCCGTACCTGCGGCCGCTGTACGACGCGCTCTACGACATGATGTCCCCCGACGACATTCAACGGAACATGGAGCGCGGCGTCCTCGAAGTCGCCCCCCTCGCGTACATGCGCGGCCGCACGCTGAACCACGCGTTCGTCATCCTCGACGAGGCGCAGAATACGACGCCGGAGCAGATGCTGATGTTTCTCACGCGCCTGGGCTTCGATTCGAAGTGCGTGATCACCGGCGACCTGACGCAGATCGATCTCCCTCCGAACAAGAAATCGGGCCTCGGCGAGGCCAAACGCACGCTGGCAAAGGTTGAAGGCATTTCCTTCACCGAATTGACCGATTCCGATGTCGTCCGGCACGAACTGGTCCAGAAGATCATCCAGGCCTACCGCGAGGAACGCGGCGAAACACGCGGATGAAACTCGTCCTGCAGAACCGCCAGGCAGAAACCCGGATTCGAACCGCGGCGGTTCGAAAGCTGGCGGCCTGGCTGATCGCCTTCTGGCCCGAACTCAAGCCGCTGGCGGCCTGGGCCGAAATCGCGCTGATCTTCACGGACGACGACGGTATCACGCCCGCGAACCGGGCCACCTTCTCAAAGGACGGGCCCACGGACGTGATCAGCCTGACGTACCACGGCGTGCCCGGCGAAAAACCGCGTTCCACGGGCGAGGTGTTCGTTAACGCCGGGCGCGCTCAAGCCATCGGCCGCACGGAAAAAGGGGCCGGCCGTGAACTTGCCCTGTACATCGCGCACGGCCTCCACCACCTCGCCGGCGCGTCCGACCGCACCCCGGCGCTTCGCCGGGCGATGTTGAACGAAGAGAACGCGTGGCTGTCCAAAGCGGAAAAGGCCGGACTGCTCAAAGACATCGCAAGATCCTGATTCCGTCTTGGCGGGCGGTTCGCCGCAACGTATCATCATGCCATGGCAAAAAGCATAGGCCGCTCGATCCGCAGCAACATGATTGTCGGGCTGATCCTCGTGACGCCGATCGTCGTTACGGTGTTCGTCGTGGATTTCCTGTTCCGGCTGACCACGGAGTGGGTTCTGAAATACGTGCCGCCTCACGTGGTCAAGGAGTACTCGGCCCTGCTCTTCCAGGCGGCCGCCCTGATCCTTGTTCTGGTGGCGGTTTTCCTGATCGGTCTGCTGACGCGCAATATCATCGGTCAGAAGCTGTACCGGCTGGGCGACATGCTGCTGGCGCGAATCCCCTTCATCAACAAGATTTACGTGACGGTCCGGCAGATCAGCGAGGCGCTGGTGGACCAGAGCCAGACGATGTTCAAAGAGGTGGTTCTGATCGAGTACCCCCGGAAGGGGCTGCACACCGTGGGATTCATCACGGCATCGGTTCCCAACGAGGTGGTCTCTCTCCTTCCGGAACGCGCGAGCGGAGAGTATGTGGCCGTGTTCGTGGCCACCGTGCCGAATCCGACCTCCGGCTTTTTCGTCCTTGTACCGCGCTCGCAGATCCAGGTTCTGCCGATCTCCGTTGCCGACGGCATGAAGATGGTCATTTCGGCCGGGGCGGTGTATCCCGGCAGCAAGGATCTCGACAACCGGCCCACCCTGCTCGACAAACTGGAGGCATGGGTGACGCGCGACGGAAAGTCGTCGGCGCAAGTCCTGCCGCCCGCCGAACAGAAACCGTCATCGTGATCCACAAGACCCAGGCGATCGTTCTCCGCTGCTATCCCTATTCGAACACGTCCCGCATCGTCTCCTGGCTCACGCCGGAAGACGGCCGGATCGCAACGCTGGTCAAGGGCTCCCAGCGTCCGAAGAGCCTGTTCCTGGGCCAGTACGATCTGTTCTACACGTGCGAGCTGATCTATTACGCCCGCGAGCGGGCGGGCATCCACATCGCCCGCGAGTGCGCGCCGCTGAAAACGCGTGACCGGTTCCGATTCGATTGGAAAGCCGCGGCGGCGGCCTCGTACTTGTCCGACCTCCTGTTCCGCGTCAGCCCGCCCGACGCGCCGCACCACGACCTGTTCGACCTGCTGGATTCGGGGCTGGATCAACTGGCGTCCCTCGGCGCGTCCGTTCCGTTCCTTTTCTGGTTTGAACTGAAACTGCTGGAGGCGCTCGGCCTTGCGCCCCGGCTCAAACACTGCCTGAACTGCGAGCGCGAGCTCCGGTCCGGCGCGCGGCGGGCCACCTTTTCCTACGCGCGCGGCGGGATCCTGTGCCCGGCGTGCGTCGAGGCGAATCCGGCCGGATCGTTGCCCATCGCGCCCGACATCCTGGCCATATTGACCGGCTGGCAGAGAGCCCGATCGTCGCAGGCGGCGCTGAGCACGCAGTGCACGAGCTGGCAGCTCGGGGAGATCGAGAAACTGCTCGGACTGTTCCTCTCCTACCACCTGGACATGGCCCTTCCGAGCCGGGGCATCGCGCTGGATGTGCTGAAGCGAAAAGTCGCGTGAGCCGACAATCGTCCTCGTCCTCCTCCTCGTCGTCGTACTCGGTTCCCGGAAGAAGTCGAGGACGAGAGCGAGGACGACAACGAGGACGATTTTCCACTTCAAGAAAACTCTTGAGACCGCCCCCTTATCGCCCTAGTCTGCCTTCAGCATGTTGAAGCAACTCTGGAATCTGCTGGTTCGCGTGACCGTCGTCGCGGGCGTTCTGCTGGGGTTTGTCTTTCTCGCCGAATGTTTCCGGCTGTTCGTCCTCTTCTACCGCATTCACCCGGCAGCCGGCTTCACCTTTGCCGGAATTCTTCTCGTCGGAATTCTCGCCTTGTTGATCTATTTCTGGCGCGGTCTGCGAGCCTGTCCGCGCGTCCTGACTCCGCCGCCCATGCCGGAACTGTCCGCCGCGAGCCACGCGGAGATGCGCCGGTACTGCAAATACCTGGCCGAGTATCTCGGCCGGCTGGCGGAGAACCCGAACCTCGAAGGCGCGCCGGCGGCGGCCGCGAGCGACGGCATCGCTTATATCCAGGACGTGCTCGGCGCGCATCCGCTGAACGACGACCTCGCGCGCACGATCGCGAAGATCGAGCAGGAAGTCGTCCACCCCCTGCTCGCGCAACTGGACGAGAAGGCGTCGCACGAAGTGCGGCGATCGGTCCGCGACGTCATGCTCGCGGTCACGCTGAGCCCGTATCCGAGCGCTGATGTGTTCATTGTCCTGTACCGGAACTTCACCATGGCTCTTCGCGTCATGCGCATCTACAGGAGCCGCCCCACGCCCCGGGAGGAATGGACCATTCTCCGCGACATCCTGGCCGTTGTCGCCACGGTCAACTTCCTCAACATCAGCCGCAGGCTGATCGAAAGCCTCTTCTCGCAGGTGCCGTTCATCGGGCGGGTGATCGACGACATCGGCCAGGGCCTGGGCGCGGGACTGCTTACCTCCGTCGCGGGGCACACGGCGATGGACCGCTGCGCCGCGTTCCGGGGATGGAACCGCGAGGAGGAGGTCCGTTCTCTCGGGACGCGGATGTCGAATTTCCTGGTCGATGTGAAGGACCTCTTCACCAAGGACCTGATGCCGGAGCTCAAGGGGCCCATCCGTTCGGCCGTTTCGCCGGACGAGGCGAACCAGCCCGGATTCTGGGACACGATCACCCGCGGAGTGGCGTCGGCGGTGGACATGACCGCCCGGACCGTGGACTTTCTTGTCGTCAAGCCGGCGACCGCCGGCGTCCAAACCGTGGCGGCGGGAGTTCAAAGCGTCGCCGGAGCAAGCGCTCGGATCGGCCGGACCATGACCGGCACGCCTTCCAACGGGACCCGAAAACATCGTCATTCGCGGCATCACCGGTCCGGCCGGGGGCTGGTCCCGATGCTCAGCCGAATCGGCCAGCTCGTGAAATACACTCTTTTGGGCAGTCGTTTTTACAAGTAAGGACGTACTTCACAATCCATGAAATCCAAAACACACAAACACCTTCTGCCCAGCAATCCGATCCCCGTCCCCTACGGCGCGCACGTCGTGGAGAAAGGGGTGCAGTTCACGATCTTCAGCCGCAACGCCACGCGTGTATGGCTGATGCTGTTCAACGCGCCGGATGACGCAACGCCGGCAGCCGAGTACGAACTGACCCCGGAGAAAAACCGGATCGGCGATGTCTGGCACCTGCATGTCGAGGACGCGCGGGAAGGCCAGTACTACCTGTACCGCATGGAAGGCGAAACGCCGCGCGACACGGCCAACTTCTTCGATCCCAACCAGTGGCTGCTCGATCCGTACGCGCTGGCGGTTTCGGGCGCTCCCCGCTGGGGCGATGCGCAGGGGCTGACGCCCGGCAAACCGCCGAAGAGCGGGCCTCTTTTCCCCAAGGCCGTCATTGTCCGGAACATGTTCGACTGGTCCGAGGATCACACGCCCCGCACCCCCCTCTCCAAGTCAATCATCTACGAAGCGCACGTGCGGGGATTCACCGCGCATTCCAGTTCGGGCGTGAATCATCCGGGCACATACCGCGGCCTGATCGAAAAGATCCCGTATCTCCGGGACCTGGGCGTCACCGCCGTCGAACTTCTGCCCACCCAGGAATTCAACGAGATGGAGTATTATCTCGAAAACGGGAACCGCCGCGGCTTGCGCAATTTCTGGGGCTACAGCACCCTCGCGTTCTTCGCGCCGAACCAGCGGTACGCGCACGCCGGCTCCCACGGCCAGCAGGTGCGCGAATTCCAGGAGATGGTCGTTGCGCTTCACAAGGCGGGGATCGAAGTGATTCTCGACGTGGTGTTCAACCACACCGCCGAAGGCGGCGACGGCGGGCCGACGTACTCGTTCCGCGGCATCGACAACTCCATCTTCTACATGATGGAGCCGAACCGGCCGCACTATAAGAACTTCTCCGGCTGCGGCAACACCGTCAACAGCAACCACCCCGTCGTCCGCAAGTTCATCATGGACTGCCTGCGCTACTGGGTCCTGCACATGCACGTGGACGGATTCCGCTTCGACCTCGCGTCCGTGCTCACCCGCGGACCGGACGGCAAGATCCTGCCGAATCCGCCGATCGTCGAGGACATTGCCGAGGACCCGGCGCTGCGCGACACCAAGATCATCGCCGAGGCGTGGGACGCGGCGGGGACCTACCAGGTCGGCAAGTTCCCGAACGAGCGCTGGTCGGAGTGGAACGGCATGTTCCGCGACGAGGTCAGGCGCTTCTGGAAAGGCGAAAAAGAAATGCTCGGCAAATTCGCCACAAGAATCGCAGGCAGCTCCGATCTGTACAACAAGCTCAATCAGACCCCGCTGAAGAGCATCAACTTCGTCACCTGCCACGACGGGTTCACGCTATGCGATCTCGTTTCCTACGAGGGAAAACGGAACGAGGAAAATGGCGAGGACAACCGGGACGGCGAGAACCACAATTTCAGCGCGAACTACGGAGAGGAAGGTCCTACGGACGACCCCTCCATCCTCGCCGTCCGCAAGCGCCAGCAAAAGAACCTGCTGGCCACGGTTTTCCTGTCGCAAGGCGTGCCCATGATCGCCGCGGGCGACGAATTTTCGCGGACCCAGCAGGGCAACAACAATGCCTACTGCCAAGACAACGAGATCAGCTGGATTGACTGGAGTCTCCTCGGCGAGCACACAGACCTCCAGTCCTTCGTCAAGAAGCTCGTCGCCTTCCGCAAGGCCCATTCCTGCCTGCGGCGCACTTGTTTCTTCGCGGGCAAAGCGCCCGACGCGACGAACGCGGACATCCTGTGGTTCGGGCCGGACGGCGCGGAACCCGATTGGGAAAAAGACGCGTCCCTGGCCTGCCTGATCAACGGCCAGCGTGAATTCACGGGCGATGCCGACGATGACGACAGCCTGCTGCTCCTTTTCAACCCGGGCGAAGAACCTGTGAACTTCAGGGTGCCCCCCGCCCCGAACAAGCCGTGGATGCTCGCATTGACCACCGAAGAGGAACCGCCCGCGTGGTACCGGAGAAAGGGCGTCATCACGCTCGACGGCCGCTCCACCACCGTTCTGGCTTCATCGCCCTTCCGGCGATTTTGGCAGTGAACAAAATCGGCCCCTTGAATGTCCATCCATTGAGCCGTAGGATAAGGAACGGTTACGATGATTGATCCACTTTACATGATGATGATTCTGCCGGGCGTGGCGCTGGCTTTGCTGGCGACATTCCTGACCAAGTCGACCTTCGCCAAGTACTCGAAGGTGGCTGCCTCTTCGGGCGTATCGGGTGCGCAGGCGGCCCGCCATTTGCTGGATTCCCAGGGCCTTGTCGATGTGCCGGTCGAGATCACGCAGGGATTTCTGAGCGATCATTACGACCCCCGGTCGCGGACCCTGCGTCTCTCCCCGCAGGTATATCAATCCCAGTCCCTCTCGGCCATCGGGGTGGCCTGTCACGAGGCGGGTCATGCCCTTCAGCATGCGAAGAACTACGCGCCTCTGGCCCTCCGCTCGAGCCTCGTGCCCGTGGCCCAGATCGGGAGCAACCTCGCCCTTCCCATTTTCTTCGTCGGCCTTCTCTTCGGCCTGCCCTTCCTGGTCAAGGCGGGGCTCCTGGTCTTCGGGCTCACTGTTCTGTTCACGCTGGTCACGCTGCCCGTCGAATGGAACGCAAGTTCCCGGGCCAAAAGCCTGATGGTGCAATCCGGAATTGTCACGCCTGCGGAACAACCCGCGGCCGCCGCCGTGCTGAACGCGGCGTTTCTGACCTACATCGCTTCCGCCGTGACGGCGATCCTGACCTTCCTCTACTACCTGATGCGGGCGGGCCTCCTCGGGCGGCGGAGCGACTGAGTTTCCTTTTCGATCCACGCAAGGAACTCCGGATTGCCCTTCGTGATCGGCAACGCCACGACACACGGAACGTCGTAGGAATGGACCGCGCGAACCTTCCGTATCAGCGCATCCAGTTTGCCCGCGGTCGTTTTGGCCAGCAGAGCCACTTCCCGGCCTGAACAGACCGCGCCCTTCCACCAGTACAAAGACTGTATCGGACCCAGGATGTTGACGCAGGCGGCCAGGCGAGCCTCCAGAAGCGCTTGTGCCAGACGCCGCGCTTCCGGAACGCTCCCGGCGGTCATGTAAACGAGATACTTTTTCATAGCGGTGTGAAGGCTAGCCTTTATCGATTTCGAGAAAAAGCCGGGAATTTGCCCTGCCGGCCTGAACCAAAACTTCGTTTTTCGGTACTTTATCGATTGGGAAACGGAACCAGGCTCCGTGGTACGGATTATGCTTCTTGAGTAGTTAACTAGAGGAAAAAACCGTGCGCGCCTACATGCATATCAGCCTGCTTCTTGTCACCGCCCTGCTCCTGGCCGGCTGCGCGACCGTCCCCTCCCGCTACATCCCGAAAGAAGTGGGCTCCTTGAACGACGCGGACGACTCGAACATCCTGAAAGTCTCCATTTCCTGCAAGTACCCGGAGATGTCCATCGGGGAACCGATCGTCTTCCAGGTCAGCATCAAGAACATCAGCTCAAGGCCGTTGTGGGTTCCGCGCAACCCCGATTTCTTCTTCACATGGATTTACCCGGACGGACGCCACGACAGCTTCGTCTACGAACCCCAGCGGGACCAGTTCTTCACGCGGACCGATTCGGTCCGTCTGCGCCCCGGGCAGAAGTTGACGAAGTCGGTCTCGATCCGAACCTACTACTTCGAGCGCAAGGGCATCACGGAGTTCCGCGCGTATCTCCGAACGGCGCGAAACACGAACCCGGAGCTTGTGCCGTTCTGGAATGGCGAGCTGGCCTCCAATTCCTACGGGGTGAAGTTCAGTCCAAAAAAAAAGGACGGCCAGGATTCAACCGGTTCGCTGACCCGGACCACTCCACGCCCGACCTCACCGACCTCGTAGTGCAGTAGGACAGGCTTTCACGGACAGGATTCGCCAACCGCGCGGAACGACCCCCACCTTGCCCGGTTTCACGGCCCTCGACTTCCAGAGATCGAACGCCGGCGACTTCAGCACCCACGAGAGCGGCGCATCGCCCGCGTTCAGCAGGATCACGATTTCAGACTGCGCATCGGAACGCGCAAAAGCCAGGAGCCGCTCGTCGGAAGTCTTGAGCCACCGCAACGCGCCGCGCCGCAACACCGCGTGGGCTTTCCGAAGACCAATGGCGCGCTGGTAGAACTTGAACAGGCGCTTGTCGGGCGTGGCCGGCAGGCGCCCGCAACGCCCGCGCGGCGTGTGCGTCTCCGGCCGCCGCTTGATGTCGCTCCAGAGCATCGGCTGCCGGTTGTCCGGATCGTTGGCGCCCCACAACCCCGCCTCCGTGCCGTAATAGATCATCGGCGCGCCCGGGTACGTCATCTGGAAAATCACCATCTGCCGCAGGATGCCCAGCGTCTTCTTCGACGGCCGCCGCGTATTCAAGTCCGGGTTGCCCTGCGCGCGGGAGAGCGAGAAGTAGCTGTCCCAGTTCGCCTCCGGGGCCAGCCGGTTCTCGAGGATCGTGGAGATTCTCCCCACGTCGTGCGAATCGAGGAGATTCTGCAGGACCAGCGCGACATCCTTCGGATACTTGCGCGCCAGCACATCGAGGTCCTTGATCAACTTCGTGGCCGTCGACGGCTTTGCCGACGGGGCGAAAAAACGGACGGCGGGGAAAAGCCACATGTAGTTCATCACCGAATCGAACTCGTCGCCGCGCAGGTAGTCCGTCGCCACGTCCACGATTTCCGCCGTCAGGAACGCGTCGGGATTGATGCTCTTCACGTGCGCGCGCCACTTCTTCCAGAAGCCGTGGGGCACGCAGAACGCCACGTC
>CALMZY010000324.1 GCA_937870865.1 uncultured Lentisphaerota bacterium
TAGACAAAGTAGGTTCCCGGGGCCACGCCGGTCGTGTCCAGGATCACATCGGTGGTCTCGCCACCACCCAGGGTCACCGACGTGGTCTGGTAGTACAGGTTCGCGCCGCTGGTGCTGCGCAGGAGCCGGGCGTCCTTGCCCACAACCGTCATCGGAATGCCCATGACCGTGAGCGTGTGGAAGTCCGAGACCGAGACGTTCGATATCCGGAGCAGGATCTTCTGCCCGCTCGTCGCCGTGATCAGCGAGTGGACCTTCTGGGAGAGGTTGTCGGCCGACGCGTTGTAGATCGGATTGGTGTCGATCGTGTCGGGGTAACCCCGCCCGTTGATCATCGGATAGCTCTCGTCCAGGGACCAGAACGGCAGCGGTTGCACCGCGATATGCTCCTCGTGGAAGTTGCGGTCGAACGCCGTCAGCTGGATCGGGTAGTCCACATCGTAGTACGTGGACCCGTCGCCATCGTTGTAGGCATACTTGTAGCCGGTGTGGTGCATGAACATCCCCAGCAGCGTGCCGTCGGGCAGGTTGTTCTGCTTCGGCAGGACGTAGAGGTTGCCGATCATGCCCATTTCCATGTGCTCCGTCGCCTCAACGTGGCAGTGGTAGAGGAAGGTGCCGGGCTCGACGATCTCGTAGTAGTACCGCAGCGTGCTGCCCATGTTGACCGAGACGGACGCCATCGGCTCGCCGTCGAAGATCGGCGCCGCGTTCGGGAAGCCGTGGAAGTGCACGGTGTGCGGATCGAACAGGTCCGGCCGCATCATCATGCCCACGTTGGAGAGGTCCAGGTAAACGCGCTGGCCCTCCTTGAGCACGATCGTGGGAGAGGAGCATTCGGCGCCCATCATGCCCTGCATCATCACCATCGGAGATACCAGGTGGTTGTGCCCCGCGCCGGAATGCGCAAGTGCTGTCAGGGTCTGGTCGGAGAAACCGAACGTGTAGAGCTCGTTGCTGTCGGCCATCTTCGCGAAGCCGTCGCCCGCCGCGAGGTTGATGTAGACCACATCGTTGCTCGCGTTGCCGTCGCCGTCGGTATCGACCCCGTCAGTGTCCGGCGGATAGCCGGAAAGCTGGAGGAGGCTTGTGGCCACGTACTGGCCCACCGCGTAGCCCGCCGCGAGACCCCGCTCGTTTCCGTAGCTGAAGTGGATGCCGCCCCACACGCGCTCCACTCCGGCCTCGTACGCCGCCGAACTGAAGCTGCCGTAGAACCGGCGGTTCGCCGGATTCATGTATTCGTTCGCAGCGAAGACGATGTCGTCGGAGCCGAAGAAGTTGGACAGGACTCCGGCCGCGGCCGCGCTGAAGGCGCTGTGCGCGGACACATATTCCGGGAACGCCGGCGCGACGACCAACGAGACCCAGTTCGTGTCCTGCACGGTGGCCGGGTTGCCGTCCGTGTCGGCCTCGCGAATGGCCGCGATGGGCCGCCAGCGGTTGTAGTAGTACTTCGAGTCCCACGCCGTGATGCCGGCGTCGGCCAGCCCGAGGTTCAGCAACGCGAACAGGCGAGCGTTGGCGGCGAGCGTGTTGGTCTTCTGCGCCGCCACATCCCGGGCAATCTGGTTCCAGCGGCCCACGGTGGTAATGGTTCCGGGCATGTCCGTCCAGAACGTCACCGCCTGCGCCTGGGCCAGCGTCCGGTTGGTGCTGTTCAGAGCGCCTACGGACTGGACCTCGTTGACGGCCGCGGCGTACTCCGCGCTGTCCAGCGCCGGCGGCTCCGGCGGACGGAACTGCATGCCGTGCATCAGCGCGAACGGCGTCGCCATGCCCCACCCCGGCATCATCGGGGGCATGTAGCCGGGAGGTGTCGGCCGCCAATCGCCCGCGTTCGTGCCCGCGGTGTAGTTCGTCATCATCATCGCCATGTGATCGTCGGCGCGCCACGCAAGCATCTGACTCCCGATGTCCGCGCCAAGGGCGATGCCGTTGGTCTTCGCCAGATCGTCGGCCACCAGCGCCAGCGAATTGGAGAGCGCGGTGTCCAGGAATTGGACCTGTCCCGTGTAGACCCCGGACAGAACGGTGTACGCGGCCGCGGCGGCTGCCGCCTCGGGCGAGCAGGCGTATCCCGGCCGGACCAGCGTGCGGTACGGGCTGTAAGTCTGATCAATGGCGTTGACGGCGTCGAACATGGCCCCGTGCATCATGGCCAGCGACCGCGAGGCCATGGGCGCCATCTGCGCGTTCGTCTTCACCATTTGCAGGGCGATCAGGTTCCAGATCGTGATCACGTCCTGCGCGACCATCGTCCCGTTTGTAACCTGGCTCTGCGCCGCCGGATTCCCGGCGTAGCGCACGACCTGGTAAAGCTGCGTGAGCTGGTTGTTGCCCGTGTCGAATTCCGGTTCGCTTCCGGTTGAATTGGCGAAGGCGCGGAAGGTCGGCGCATATTGATTGTCGCCCGGCGCCGGAATGGCCGGGGCGCTCAGCGCCGCGATCGTCACGGTGGTGGAGATGCCAGGCGCCAGCGAACCTACGGCGGCCGCGGCATCCCCGGGCGTGCCGGACGGCACATTGGCGCCCGGCTGATCCACCCAGACGGAGAGCGTTCCAACGTCGCCGGTGCCCGTTCCCTGGTTCCGCACTTTCACATACGCGGTGAACAGGCCGCCGTTGGTGACCACTTGCGGCACGAGGCTGATCTCCGTCACCACGAAGTCCGGCAGGAGCGGACTGACGTCGATGCTGACGACCGCGGGCGTACTGGTGCCCGCGCCGTCGCCGGCCGCGTAGAAGAACGTGTCGACACCGTCGAAGCCCGCATCCGGCGTGTAGGAGAACGAGCCGTTCGTGTTCAGGTTCAGAACGCCGTTGTCCGGACCCGATATCCAGACGGCAGAGAGCGGGTCAAAATCCACATCGGTGTCGTTGGCCAGCACGCCCGGCACGGGCACGATCAGCGTGGACTCCCCGTTCACCGCATAAGCGTCATCGGCAGCCACCGGAAGATCGTTCACCGGCTGCACGGACACGATCACCTCGGCCGGGCGACTCCTCGCGGAGCCGTCCCGCGCCCGATACGTGAACCGGTCGACGCCGCTAAAGTTCGTCGCGGGTTTGTACACGAACGACCCGCTGCTGGCCAGGGTCAGCGTCCCGTGCTCCGGGTTGCTCTCCAGTTCGGCCGTAGGTGAACCAGGGAAATCGTTCGCCAGCACACCCGGCACTGTGACCGTGAGCACGCCGTCCTCGCCGACGGAGTACGTGTCGTTGACAGCGGTCACCGTGGCGCCGGTGTAGGACTCATCCGCCCCGATATCCGGATA
>CALMZY010000325.1 GCA_937870865.1 uncultured Lentisphaerota bacterium
GAGCAGCTGATTCGTAATCAGCAGGTCTGGGGTTCGAATCCCCACATCGGCTCCAGGACAAACAAAAAGGGGCGAACCATTTTGGTCGCCCCTTTTTGTGTCTCTCCGTCCGGCCGTCATCTCAAACTTCTTCCCCGCCTCCGTGTATTTGACGTTCGTCAAGCTGATGAAACTCCACGCGTAGCCCCGATTTCTCGCGAGGAGTGCGGTTGCACCCCGGGATTCAAAAGGTTATGATGGTGTTATCGATGACTCATCAATCCATGAAGGAGGATCACCATGAAACCATTCTTTCTTGCCGTGATGATCATCTGTATGGCCTCCTCTGCGCTCGCATCCGACGTGGCTGTTTCAGTCAGTGTCGGCCAGCCCGGATTCTACGGGCGCATCGACATCGGGACTGCACCGCGGCCGGAGCTCATCTACTCGCAGCCCATTGTGGTTCATCCCGTACCTGCAGGGGTCGCCTACCGGCCAGTGTACATGCACGTCCCTCCCGGTCATGCGGAACACTGGGGCAACCATTGCCATCGTTACAATGCCTGCGGACGACCCGTCTATTTCGTCCGCGACAGATGGTACAACGACGTCTACGTGCCTCATTATGCAAAACACCGCGGCAAGCAGCACAAAGACAAGCAGTACAAAGAGAAGAAGGGGAAGAAAGACAAGAAGGACAGGGGAACGGGTCGCGGGCACGGCGGCAGGGATCACTAACGCAGTGCGATTGGGGCTGGAAACATCGGAAGCGCGGGACATGAGATCCCCGTATTCTGTATCTTCGTATCCCGCCGGTTGATTTCTCTTCGGTGAAAAAATGAAGGAGAGGTACATGTTTATCCGCTATCTTGTTCTTGTCCTTTGCATGATCGGCGTCGCGGGTTGCAGCTCCATGTATTACGGGACCATGGAAAAAATGGGCGTTCACAAGCGAGACATTATGGTGGACCGCGTCAAAGCGGCTCGCGACACGCAAAACGAAACGAAGGAACAGTTCCTCACAGCCATGGAACAGTTCAAGAGCGTTGTTCATTTCAAAGGCGGAGACCTGGAAAAGGAATACAACATACTCCATGCAACGCTGAAAAAGAGCGAATCGAAGGCCGCGGACGTACACAACCGCATCCAGGCGGTGGAGGATGTGTCGGAAGCGCTGTTCAGCGAATGGCGTTCGGAGATCAAGCAGTACAGCAGTGACGCTTTGCGAAGGTCCAGCCAGCAGAAATACGATGTCACAAAGAAGAAATACGCAGACCTGATAAAGGCCATGAAAAAGGCCGAATCCAAACTGGAACCCGCGCTGGCCCCCCTGCGCGATCAGGTTCTCTTCATGAAGCACAATCTTAACGCCAGGGCTATCGCCGGTCTGAGCGGAGAACTCACGAGTGTCCAGACGAACGTGGACCGGCTCGTACGTGATATGGAAACCGCTATTGCCGAGGCAGACAGGTTTATCGCGACGCTGCAGTCTGAGTGATCTCTTGCCCTGACAGGGAGCTTTGTGATTCGACAGGGCCATTCAGAACAGCCGCGAGAAGCCGACCTGCGCTGTTCACTTCCCTGCCGGACATTCTTCAACTTCCTCGTCCGTTTGGCGAAAGGATTTCATATTCCCATTGACATGGATCCCACAGCATGATTTCCCATACTGACTTGGCACCTCTCAAGTACCCGGGCGTGGGATTCTGACGGAAACGCTTTTGCGGCATTCACGCATAAATCTTTGACTTCCTCTTCTCATGCAGACGCAAGAAGGCGCAACCCCTGCGGGTTGCGCCTTTTCTATTCCGGCAGGGTTGAGCGGGGTAGAATTCAGGTGTTTGCCATGGGGGGATTTTTCTCAATCGTAGATGACCACGCCTCGCGAGGCTCGGCTCGCGATGACTCTATCCTTCTGTCACGTTTTCCGCTTCTGCTACTTTTTCACTGCTGCGGGGCGGCTTCCGGTCCCACGCCGCGCGCCGGTGTGCCCGCGCCGGGCACGTCGGGTTCCGCCTTGGGAATCGTCGCGCCTCGCTCCTCGACCTTCTTCTGCCGGTACTGGATGTAGGCGTTGCGGATGGAGATGTAGG
>CALMZY010000326.1 GCA_937870865.1 uncultured Lentisphaerota bacterium
GGCTGCGTTCACGGCTTATCTCCTTTCCGCTGGAGTTCTTCCACTCGATGTACAACGTCCCGAACGCCCCCTTCGAAAGAGGGCTCTCCTTCGAATTCCTCACCGAGACACTGAAGACATACGTCGCACCGCCTTCGACGGGAATGATCTGGGCAAGTCCCTGACTCGCGTTCTTCACTCCTTGAACCGTCATCTTCAATCCGCGCGCGCCCGACTTGACCATCGCCGGACTGAGTTCCACCGTGATGCTCTTCGACGTGAACGGGAACCAGCCGGCCGGCAGAACCGTGTTCTCAGCCGATTCCACCTCGAAATCCCCGTTGGTCAGACAGTTGAAGCCACCCTCCGCAAAGACCGACGGCCCAAGCAAAACCATCAGCGCCATCATGCAAACACACCCGCCCGTAACACCCGTCCCCAAGAGCGCGCGCAGATGAGAGCGCTCACACGACCGCTTGATCGAAAACAGCAATTCACGTCCAGCATTCATTTGCTACAGCGAATCAGAAAACAATTTGACTGCCTCACAAGAACGTAATCGCTTACGTTATTGTTTACTTTTACTTCTGTTCCATTGAGGTGTCAACGCGATAAAGGCATTGTTTTCAGTATTTTCGTATGCCATTGCAACGTAATCGTTTACTCGAATAATGAAACCGGTCCTTTTGTGAAAGCGTGTTTTCTGCGGCGCGGATATTCGCCATTAGTGTTGATTTCACATGAATTCAATTTAACGTAAGCGATTACACCGTGACGCCATGACACCGCTTCGATTCAAGGCCAGCCTATGATGCGAAAAAAGAGCCGAGAGGCACTTCCGCGGGTGCAGACCATGCAAGATGTTTGCAGCGAACTGGGAGTCTCGACCGCAACGATTTCACGCGTCGTGAACAACAAACCCGGCGTCGGTCCTGCGCTGCGGAAAAAAGTTCTCGCGGCCGTCCGGGAACTCAATTACTTCCCTCGTGCCGCCGGCAGAAATCTCGCGCGCGCAAAGAGCGACACGCTGGGCGTCGCCTTCCAGGATCTGACGGCCGGATGGCTGCTCACCATTTTCCGCGGCGTGGTCAGCCGCGCCGCCGGGCAATACCACGTCATCACGTCCGTCTCCGCGCGCGAGGGCGACGAGATCGAGGTCCCTCACCGTCTTCTGGCGGAGGGCCGGGTGGACGGACTGATCTGGCTGGACCCGCGAATCACGCCGCAGTTGATCCGGCAGATGAAATCCCAATCCGTTCCCTTCGTGGTGCTGCAGCGACAGATCACCGATCCCGAGATCAACACGATCGCCATCGATTCCGCGCACGGCGCCCACGAGGTCGTCGCGCATCTTCTGAAGGCGGGGTATCGCAAGCTTCTCTTCCTGACCGGCCCGCACAACGACGCCGATTCACAGCGCAAGCTGGCGGGTGCCCGGCAGGCGCTCCAGGAATTCAACGTGGAACTCCCCGCGCACAATGTGCTGGAGGGTCATCACGTGGGCGCTCACGCCGTGAGCGCCATCACCGAGTACGTGGCGAAGGGTCATCCCCTGCCGGAGGCGATCTTCGCCTTCAACGACGCCATGGCGATTGCGGTTCTTCACTGGCTGCAGGGGCGGGGCGTCCGGGTACCGCAGGATGTGGCCGTCGCGGGATACGACGGCATCGAGGAATCCGCGTATGCCGGGCTGACCACATTTCAAACGCCCATGTACGAGATGGGCGTGCTCGCCACGCAAACGCTGATGGACCTGATCAGCCTGGCCCCCTCCGAGCGCAAGGGCAAGCAGTTGACGCTCAAGGGGAACCTGGTGATCCGCGAAACCTGCAAGTAGGCACGGCTTACAACCCCGTCTCCCGGGACCTCTGACTCTGGCGTATCCGATCCGCACGCGAAATTGTCTTTCCATCCGATTTGGATTTGGAGCTCTTGTTTGTGACGCTCAGCTCGAAGTCATCAAAGATGAAAAAATCCGTGTCGGCGTCGGCTTGCTTCGTCACGTGAACGATGCCGCGGAGCAGGAGCGTCCGGGTGAGCTTCGGCGGCTCGACGGGGCCGATGTGAAGCTGGGTGAACGGCTGGTCTTCCGTGACGGGTTCCGACTGCTGGAACGAGATGATCTTGCCATCCTTGTCCACGAACTGGAATTCCAGGAAGCATTCCGCATTCTTCGCGTTGAGCGTCCGGATCCACGCCGAGGCGGAGTAGAGCATTCCGCGTTTGGCCTCCACGGCCTGGGTCACGCCGCGCCACTCGTCCTTGTCGTTCTCCTTCACGTCATTGACGATGCCCAGGGTTCCGCTGTGGGCATCGGAATCCGTTTCGCTGGCCGAACCGCTCGTGCGCCAGCCCTCGCCGAACGTCTCCCACCCTGCCATGCCCGACTCGAAACTGGCGTTGGTTAATGCCTGGCCGAACCCGCGCGGGCTCGTGAGAAGAAATGCAGAAAGACAGAACGCTCCCAAGGCAAATCGATGTGACGACATATGCCGATTCCTTTCCTGGAGCCGCGGCAGATGCTAGCTTTTTCCCGGTTGGCGTCAACACCGTAATCAAAGGGACGGCATCCGGCGCAGCCTACGGCGCCAGCGACACACCCAGCCGCTACGCGCGAGCCGGAACGTCGTTCGTATCCGTCAGGTTCATCACGCCGCCCGTCCCGGGCTGGTTCGTGAGTTCCCCGACTACCGACCACACGCCGCCACACAGGTTGTCCGACGCATGGAGACTGTAAACCCGCGATGCGGACGACAGGAACGTCAGCGTGCAGGAGTTGATCACCGACACGTCGAGAATCTCAAAGCCGGACGCGGCATTGGTGGGCACCGTGTCCGCCACGTACTCCTCCCAATCCGTCATGGCATCGCCGTCGAAGTTGTTGGTCCCGCCGCCGAACTTGTC
>CALMZY010000327.1 GCA_937870865.1 uncultured Lentisphaerota bacterium
TCTCCGTTTTTATGGAAAACTATTCCGCTTATCCGTTTAAGCTGAAACGTCTGCGGGACGGCACGCTCGTGCTGGCCGCATCGTACACCGATTCCTTCGGACCGGGGAAGACCCGGTCGGGCAGGAACAACAGACGAATTGCAATTGCCCAGGAACGCACATCCGCCATACGCAAGGAGCGGCTCGCTGCCGAGCAGGCCGAACTCCAGAGGAGCGTGGAGACCTATGCGACCCGCCAGGGCGAGATGGACAAGAACCTGCAAAGCCTGCGTGACGAAGTCGATGCCATCGCCCGCCGGATCAAGGACCTGACGGCCCAGAGGGGAAACAAGGCCCAGGCCATCTCGGACATTCAGAAGGAGAAGAGCGATCTGCAGGCGCGCATCGCGGCGCGCAAAGCGCAGATCGAGTTGCTCAGCCGGAACGACGCGAAAGCCGAGGGATTTCCCGGCGGCGCGCGCGCGCTGCTGGATGCCGAGAGCGGACTTGAAGTGAACCGCGCGGTAGTCCTCGGGTCCCTTGCCGAGCATATCCAGGCCGAGCCCGCGTATCGGACGGCCGTTGAGGCGGCGTTGAGGGCGTGGCTGGATGCCGTCGTCATTTCCGACGATGCTTTCGCCATGGAAATCCTCCAGGCGCTGCAAACCCGCGCGGAGGGCTCCGCCCGCATGGTCTCGCTTCGGTGCCGGGTGCCCGCGCCTGCGACTTTCATCGAGGGCCCGGGGTCGCGCCTGATCGACCATATTCAGTGCCCCGACGAAATCCGCCCCCTCATCGAACGCCTTCTGCATAACGTGCGGGTCGTCGACCAGCTGGTCGAGATTCCCCTCCCCCTCCGGCCTGAAGCCGTCTACGTGTCGCGAACCGGCGCCGTGATCCGCGGCAGCGGCTCGTTCGAGCTGTGGATGCCGGGCGCGGGCGAAGTGAATCCCGTCGCGCGCCAGCACACGCTGCTCGAGTGGAGCCAGGAACTGGCGACCTTGGAAAAACAGCGCGACGAGCTCGACCGCGACCTGTCCGTCCTGCTCTCCGACGAGCAGACGTTCAACGAGTCGATCGAGCAGGCCCGTTCTCAGCTTGAGGAAAACCAGAAGAAGCTTTCGCAGAGTGAAGGCGAGAACCACATCATCTCGCAGGAAGCCGCGCAGGCGCGCGAGCGTTCCGAAACCGTCACGTGGGAACTCTCCGCCCTCAAGGAACAGCAGGCGTCCGGCGGCGATCGGCGCTCGTCCATTCATGAGGAGATGGAGCACGTTCGAACCCGCCAGGCGGACGTTCGTTCGGCCATCCACTCCAGGACGGAAAGCCTTCACGCCCTGGAACAGGCGCGGACAGAACGGGCCGCGGAAGTCACCGAGCACCGCGTCCGATTCGCCGAGCGCCGGCAGGAAGTGGAGCACATCTCGACGCGCAAGGAGCCGCTGGAGGCCCGGATCAAGGAGCTCGAGAGCCTCATTGCCAACCGGTCGGACGGCATCAATTCCTATCAGACCCGCATCCAGGAGCTGCAAACGGCCATCCAGAACACCGAGTCGAAGCTCCAGCCGCTGCAGGATGAAGTGACACGGCTGAACGAGCAGCTCGAAACGGCCCGCCGCCAGCGGTCCGAAAAGGCCTCCGCGCTGGCCGGCTGCGACGCGATCCTCCATGAGAAACGCGCGATGCTGGACGACATCCGGACCCGGAAATCGCAAATCGATGTCGAGTTGGCTGAACAACGTATCCGCCGGCAGAACCTGGTCGAACGCATCTCCGCCGAATATCACGTCACGCCCGAGCAGATGGCCGCCGAGCCCGAGCCGGTCTGGGAGAACGACCAGAAGCTCGACCGCGATGCCCTGGAAACCGTGATCGCCGAAATCCGCGCCAAGATCGAGGCCATGGGCCCGGTCAATCTCGTCGCCATCGAGGAGCACCGCGAACTCGAAGAGCGGTTCACCTTCCTGTCCCAGCAGCAGGACGACTTGGTCAAGGCCAAGACCCAGCTCATGGAACTGATCCGGAAGATCAACAAGACGACCACGGAAATGTTCTTCCAGACCTTCCAGCAGGTGAACACGAACTTCCAGGACATGTTCAAGAAACTCTTCGGCGGCGGCTCCGCGAAGCTGGTGCTGGTCAACGAGGAAGACGTCCTCGAATCCGGCATCGAGATCATCGCCCGCCCGCCTGGAAAGAAACTCCAGACCGTATCGCTTCTCTCCGGCGGCGAGCGCACGATGACCGCGGTCGCCCTGCTCTTCTCGCTCTACATGGTCAAGCCCAGCCCGTTCTGCCTGTTGGACGAGTTGGACGCGGCCCTGGACGAGTCCAATATCAACCGGTTCATCAAGGTTGTGCAGGGCTTCCTCGAGAGCTCCCAGTTCGTCGTGATCACGCATAACCGCCAGACGATTTCGGCGGCCGAATGCCTCTACGGCGTGACCATGGAGCAGAACGGCGTGTCGAAGATCGTGTCCGTCAAATTCTCCCAGCACGAGAAGAAGGACGACGCGCCCGCGAAGGAACCCGAACCGGTGCCGGTCGCTGAAACTCCCGCGACGGAATCAGCAAGCACACAGGAATCCAGCGAGCCTTCGCCGGCCAGCTGAGCGACTCACCACGACAGGATATCCCTCAGGGACGGAAATCGCACGAAGAGCGGATCGCCCCTTGTGCTCAAGAGGATGGCCAGCCCGATCACCACCAGCGTCACGGTAAGGAAGAAAATGATCCGGACACGGCGGTCGGATCGCTGGACCTTGAGACACTGGATGTAGACCTGGCGATAGAACTCTTCCGAGGACTGGCGCGGAGACTCCTCCTTGCGGGTCCACCCCAACAAGCTTTTGAAACGCCTGGTCAGCACCTTCATGCCGCGCCTCTTTCCCTCTGACGGACGGCGCCCGCCTGAAAACATTCCCCCGAAGGGAGACCCGTTCAGGCTGCTTGGCGCGATCAGCCACGGCGAGTATAGTAGCGGCAATGGCTGACGACAATCCATCCCTTGCGGCGATCTTTGGCGCGCATGACGCGGCAGGGCTCGTGGCGGCCGAACACCTCGCCGGGAAGAGCGGCCAGGACGAGATCCTCCTGTTTGTCCGCACGAACACCGGGACCGAGCAGGTCCGTGAACCTTTCTCTCCGTTTCTCTGGCTGGAGGACAAGAGCCTCCTGGGGGACGCGGAAGGCTGCGACGTGCAGACCTTGTCCGGCCGCAACACGCTGAAAGTCCTTGTTCGTTTCCGCTCCTGGAAAGCTTTTCAGAAGTTCGTGACCGCCCTGAAATCCGAAACCGGTCGGAATCCATCCGATCCCACGGCCCCTTTCTTCCTCCTCAACGACCCCATCCAGCAGCACCTGCTCGCGACGGGCCGCACGCTCTTCAAGGGCATGAAGTTCGGCGATCTCAAACGCATGCAGATCGATATCGAAACCTACACGGCCGGCGGCTACGAGTTCCCGAACCCCGCTCGCGAGAGCGACCGCATCATCGCCGTCGCCCTCGCCGATCAGAGTGGCTGGAACGAGGTGCTTTCCGGAGCGCAGTTGGACGAGGCGGCGCTGATCCGGCGTGTCGTCGAACGGATCCGCGAGCGGGATCCCGACGTGATCGAAGGCCACAATCTCTTCAAGTTCGACCTGCCCTATCTCGCGGCCCGGGCCCGTCTCCACGGCATTAAGCTGGCACTCGGCCGCGACGGCAGCGCGCCCTCCTCGAGGCCCAGCCGCTTCTCGGTCGCCGAGCGGACGCTCTCCTACCCGCGCACGGAGATTTTCGGGCGCCACGTGGTGGACACCTTCTTCCTCGCGCAGATCTACGACGTCAGCCAGCGATCGCTGGAGGGATTCGGGCTGAAGGACATCGCCGTCCATTTCGGCGTCTCCGCGCCGGACCGGACCTACCTGGAGGGAAGCGAAATCGCGCGGACATTCGACCGGGATCCGGAGACGGTTTTGCGCTACGCGCGCGACGACATCCTGGAAACCCGGGCCGTGAGCGATCTGCTTTCCCCCACGTACTTCGTGCAGGCGCAAATGCTGCCCTTCTCGTACCAGAACGTGTGCGTCCGCGGCAACGGAAGCAAGATCGACGCCCTGCTCCTGCGCGAGTACCTGCGGGAAGGACGATCCATTCCCCTGCCGGACTTCGCGCGCGAATTCGAGGGCGGATACACCGACATCTTCTTCACGGGCGTCGCGAAGAACACCCATCACTGCGACGTGCGATCCCTGTATCCCTCGATCATTCTCAAGGATGATCTCAGCCCGCGGACCGACGAACTGGGCGTGTT
>CALMZY010000328.1 GCA_937870865.1 uncultured Lentisphaerota bacterium
CTGCGTTCCGCTTCTCCACGATCTGAAGTACGTCTTGAATGTAACCCATCGACTCGCTCCTTTTCCTGTTATTGTTTGACGACCAAATACGGTAATCAATAGCCATAAGGTAAACACAC
The DNA here is from genome assembly GCA_937870865.1 of uncultured Lentisphaerota bacterium. Classification (GTDB taxonomy): domain Bacteria; phylum Verrucomicrobiota; class Kiritimatiellia; order CAIQIC01; family JAGNIJ01; genus CALMZY01. The sequence goes on from CALMZY010000328.1 coordinate 120, forward strand.
GGCGGCAAGCGTCAATATGATAAATGGGAAGTATGTGATAAATGTGTTTGCAGTAATACGGCAAGTATGCCGTAATTTTGAATAAAGCGGCAATCGCGAATTGCCAATTACGGAGCAATAACTAATCATGCGGCGCAGACAAACGGCAAATTGAAGCGGCAGGCCGCTTGTCAGGGGTCGCAAGGAGGCATCGGTGACGCAGCAGAACAAGGCGATCAAACTTGCCATTCTTAAGGTGCTTCAGGATCTGGGCGCTCCTGCCGGGGCGGCCCGGATTGTCCAGCATCTCTCATCGCAGGGCGCGAACCTTCAGCCGCGCACAATCCGCTTCTATCTTCTTCAGATGGACCGCGAAGGTCTGACGAAGCCGGTCAGCCGCCGGATGGGCCGCGAGTTGACGTCGAAAGGGCGGGACGAGCTCGCGCACGCGAACATCATCGAGAAGGTCGGCTTCATTGCGTCTCGGATCGATGCGCTGGGATACCGCATGTCGTTCCGCAACGCGGCGGGAGCGGGGACGATCATCACGAACATCTCGACGATCGAGAAGGGATACCTGGTTCGCGCCCTCGAGTACATGAATCCGGTGTTCAGCAAGAAGCTGGGGATGGGGACGCGGCTCGCGGTCGCGAAGGAGGGCGAGCAGCTTGCGGGGTTCAAGGTGCCGAAAGGCATGGTCCTGCTCGGGACGGTCTGCAGCGTGACGGTGAACGGCATCCTGCTGGCGGAACGCATCCCGGTGACGTCCCGGTTCGGCGGTCTCGTGGAAATACGCGACTGGAAGCCGGTCCGGTTCGTCGAGCTGATTTCGTACAGCGGCACCACGATTGACCCGCTGGAGTTCTTCATCAACGCGGGGATGACGCGCGTGCGCGAATGCGCGAAGACCGGATCCGGCATCGTCGGCGCGAGCTTCCGAGAAATCCCGTCCGTGGCGTTGGACGACGTGCGCCGCATCGGCAAGGACATGGAGCGGCACGGCCTGGGCGGGATCCTGGCGCTGGGCCAGCCGAACCAGCCGTTGCTGGACATCCCGGTGGCCGAAGGCCGCTGCGGCATGATCGTTCTCGGCGGGATGAATCCGATCGCGGCCCTGCACGAGGCCGGGGCGAAGCTGACAATCCAATCGCTGGCCGGGTTGGAGGATTTCGCATCCTTCCATCCGTTCCATGGATTGAGGAACCGGTATCCGGCATGACGAGTTTGCGAGACTGAACGCACAGGCAAGAACAGCAAAAGGGAGAAGACATGGACTACAAGAAGTTCGTGAACGAGCAGGTTGCGGAAATCCGGAGGACCGTCGGCAAGGGCATCGCCATCAACGCGCTGAGCGGCGGCGTGGACAGCTCGGTCTGCACGGTGCTGGGTCACCGCGCGCTGGGCAAGCGGCTGATCACGGTGTTCATCGACAACGGCATCATGCGCGAGGGCGAGCCGAAGAAGGTCGTGGCGATGTTCAGGAAGATGGGGATCCCGGTGCGGCTGATCGATGCCCGCAAGGATTTCCTGGGCGCGCTGAAGGGCATCACGGATCCGGAGAAGAAGCGCCAGGCGATCACCAGTACCTTCTATAAGAAGGTATTCGGCAAGCTGGTCAGGCAGACCGGCGCGACGTATTTGATGCACGGCACGATTCTCACGGACATCGAGGAAACGGTCGCCGGCATTAAGCGCCAGCACAACATCCTCGCCCAGCTCGGAATTGACCCGAAGAAAGTGTACGGCTACCACGTCATCGAACCGCTCAAGACCCTCCGCAAGGACGGCGTCCGCAAAGTGGCCGAAGTGGTCGGCCTGCCGAAGGAGATCAGCCAGCGCATGCCGTTCCCCGGCCCGGCCCTGTCGGCGCGCATCGTCGGCGCGGTCACGGACGAGAAGCTGAAGACCGTCAAGGCCGCGACGGCCATCGTGGAAGAAGAACTGAAGGGCGTGAAGGCGTTCCAATATCTCGCGGTGCTCCTGAACGACTACGCCACCGGGATCCGCAACAACAAGCGCGAGTTCGGCCAGATCATCGTCGTCCGCTGCATCAACAGCGTGGACGCGCGCAAGGCCACCGCGACGCGCCTGCCGTGGCCGAAGCTGGAGAAGATCTGCAAGCGGATCACGACGGAGATTCCGAACGTGAACCGCTGCCTGTACGATCTCACGCCCAAGCCGCCGGCGACCGTTGAGTACGTCTAGAAACCTGAAACCGGAAACCTGAAACCTGAGTGCGAAGAGAAACCTGAAACCGGAAACCTGAAACCTGAGTGGGGGGGACGAACCCCGAACCTGAGGCTTGAGTTTGGAGGCAGCCTTCTCCGAAACTCAGGTTTCAGGTCTCAGGTCTCAGGTTTCCCTTGGAGAATCCCCCCATGCCCAAACACCCCGACATCAACAAAGTCATGATCATCGGCTCCGGGCCGATCGTCATCGGCCAGGCCTGCGAGTTCGACTACTCCGGCACGCAGGCGTGCAAGGCCCTGCGCGCCCTCGGTTACAAGATCGTGCTCGTGAACTCGAATCCCGCAACGATCATGACCGACCCGGGCATGGCGGACGAGACGTATATCGAGCCGCTGAACCTCCAGCGCATGACCGAGATCATCGAGCAGTGCCGGCCCGACGCGTTGCTGCCGAACCTCGGAGGGCAGTCCGGCCTGAACCTCTCCTCCGAGCTCGCCAAGGCGGGTGTTCTGGAGAAGTACGGCGTGAAGGTCATCGGCGTGAACATCGACGCCATCGAGCGCGGCGAGGACCGCAAGGCGTTCAAGGACACGATGAAGAAGCTCGGCATCGACCTGCCGAAGAGCGAGCTGGCCTACACGGTGGAGGAGGCGGAGAAGATCGCCTCGCAGCTGGGCTACCCGGTCGTCATCCGCCCGGCCTACACCATGGGCGGCGCCGGCGGCGGCATTGTCTACAACGTCGAGGAGCTCCGCACGATCGTCACCCGCGGCCTCGGCGTCAGCCTCATCGGGCAGGTGCTCGTCGAGGAGGCGGTGGTCGGCTGGGAGGAGCTCGAGCTCGAAGTCGTGCGCGACGAGAAGAACCGGATGATCACCATCTGCTTCATCGAGAACATCGACGCGATGGGCGTGCACACCGGCGACTCGTTCTGCTCGGCGCCGATGCTGACGATCGATGAGAAGCTGCAGAAGAAGCTCCAGAAGTGGTCCTACGACATCGTCGAGGCCATCGGCGTTATCGGCGGCACGAACATCCAGTTCGCGCACAACCCGAAGACCGGCCGCGTGGTCATCATCGAGATCAACCCGCGCACGTCGCGGTCGTCCGCGCTCGCGTCGAAGGCCACCGGCTTCCCGATCGCGCTCGTCTCCGCCAAGCTCGCGGGCGGTCTTACGCTCAAGGATATCCCGTACTGGCGGAAGGACACCCTCGACCAGTATGAGCCGTGGGGCGACTACGTGGTCATCAAGTTCGCGCGCTGGGCGTTCGAGAAGTTCAAGGGCTCCGAGGACAAGCTCGGCACGCAGATGAAGGCCGTCGGCGAGGTGATGAGCATCGGCAAGAACTACAAGGAGGCGTTCCAGAAGGCGATCCGCTCGCTCGAGAACGGCCGCTACGGCCTCGGGTTCGCCAAGGACTTCAACCGCCTGACGAAGGAGCAGCTCCTCGAGCGCCTGCGCTGGCCGAGCAGTGAGCGGCAATGGCTGATGTACGAGGCGTTGCGGAAGGGCGCGACGGTGGAGGAGCTCCACCAGCTCACGTTCATCAAGGCCTGGTTCATCCAGCAGATGAAGGAGCTCGTCGAGCTCGAGGAAAGGATCCTCGAATACCGCAAGCGCGAGCTGCCCGACGACCTGCTCATCCAGGCGAAGAAGGACGGCTTCGCGGACAAGTACCTCGCCAAGATTCTGGAGGTGCCGGAGAAGCGCATCCGCGAGCGGCGCATCGCGCTGGGCCTCGTGGAGTCGTGGCACCCGGTGCCGGTCAGCGGCGTCGAGAACGCGGCGTACTACTACTCGACGTACAACGCGCCGGACAAGAACCCGGTCAGCAAGGCCAAGAAGAAGATCATGATCCTGGGCGGCGGGCCGAACCGGATCGGGCAGGGCATCGAGTTCGACTACTGCTGCGTCCACGCCGCGCTCGCGCTCCGGGAGCAGGGCTACGAGACGATCATGGTCAACTGCAACCCGGAGACCGTCTCCACGGACTACGACACGTCCGACAAGCTCTACTTCGAGCCGCTGACGGTCGAGGACGTCCTGAGCATCTACGAGAAGGAGAAGCCCGAGGGCGTGATCGTGCAGTTCGGCGGGCAGACGCCGCT
>CALMZY010000329.1 GCA_937870865.1 uncultured Lentisphaerota bacterium
CAAGGGGCAGGCGGTCTATCTGCCGCTGGCGCACGCCGACGTGACGCCGCTGGCCGCGGATCCCGCGTTTGGCCGGCCGCAACCGGACAGCGAAGCCGGCGTTCCGGGTCCGTACCTGTTGTGCGTGGCCAACACGTATCCGCACAAGAACGTGCATGCGCTGGTGGAGGCCTACGCCGCCCTGCAGAAAGACATCCCCCACCACTTGGTGCTGGTCGGCAAGCCGCGCCTGGGCGAACCGCTCACGGCCGCCGCCGTCGCGAAGCTCGCGGACCCGTCGCGCCTGCACCGGATCGACGAGGTGTCGCGGGAGCGGCTGATCGCGCTGTACCAGCAGGCCTCCCTTTTTGTTTTCCCGTCGCTCTACGAAGGATTCGGCCTGCCGGTTCTCGAGGGCATGATGGCGGGGGTTCCGGTGCTCGCCACGCGCTGCGGGTCCATCCCGGAGGCGGGCGGCGACGACGTCGATTACTTCGATCCGCACAAGCCCGGCGACCTGACCGCGCGGCTGGCGGAGCGGCTGGCGTCCCGCGAAAATAAAACCGCCCGCGCGCGGGCGCGGGCGATGACGTTCACGTGGAGCCGGACGGCGGAACTTACCCTGGCGGCTTTGCGCCGGGCGGCGGGTTGACCGGGGAGCTCTTCTCCATCTGCCTCAATCGTTCCTCGGCCAGCGCGGCCGCGCGGGCCACCTGCGCGAGCTTGTTCTGCAGCTTGCTGAGCGCGACGGAGAAATGGAAGAGCATCAGCATCACGAAGCTGAACAGGATGACCATCACCGACGCGCCGTAGCTCATGCCCGTCACGCGCGAGACCAGGACTTCGAGATCTCCGAAGACCGCTCCCCCGAAAAGAACCGCGCCGGTCACGAGCCACAGGAACGCGTAGCGCTCCTGCATGCGCGCCACGCGGATGGCCTCCAGCGTGATCGTCAGCACGATGAAGCTGAGCAGGGCGACGACCAGCCGGAGCCGGAGTTCCGCGGTGTCCTTCCCGAACAGCTCGATCATCTGCGGCCGGAAAGCCGCGTAGACCATGGTGACCCCGATCGCCAGCCAGAACAGCGCCTTGAACCGATGGATCTTGTGCCGGAAAACGACGTACAGGCTGCCCGCGCAAAAAAGCACCCCGGCCCCGGCCGAAAACATCTGCGGAATCGTCATGGGGACACCTTGATATTCTGCCGATCGAATCTCGGATCCACCGCGCGGCAGCGGTCCACGAAGAGGGCGATGCTGACCTTGAACATGTAGTAGATCGTATTCCACTTGCGAATGGACGACGTTCCGCGTTCGCGCGCACGGAACTGGGTGCCCACCTCGCAATACCGGTAGCCCTGGCGGCTCAGCAGCGCGAGCGACTCGGGCTCGGGATAATCCGCCGGATACTGGTGCGCGAAAAAGTACATGACCGCCCGGTTGACCATCTGGAAACCGGACGTGGGATCCGTGATCCGCTGGCGGCACGCGGCGCTCAGCATGGCGGCCAGCCCGCGAATTCCGGCCTGCCGGAACAGGGTGCTCGTGTAGGCGCTCTCGCCCAGGAACCGGGACCCCACCACCATGTCCACATCGCCCTGCGCCATCCGCTCGATCAGCGCGCGGCATTCCGCCGGCGGGTGCTGCCCGTCGCCGTCGATCCGGATGGCGTACTCGTAGCCCTGCTCATAGGCGTACTGGAAACCGGCCTGCATCGCCCCGCCCACGCCGAGATTGCAGGGCAGGCTCAAATGGTGACAGAGCGTGGATCGAAGGACCTGCCGGGTCGCGTCGGTCGAACTGTCGTTGATGAAACAAATCGGCAAGTCCGGGAATTCCTGCCGCACCTCGTTCAGAAGCGGCTCAACGTTCGCCTCCTCGTTGAAGACGGGGATCAGCAGGATCGTTTTTGGGGGGACATCAATCATAGTGGCAGACTAACGGAACGCTCACCGGCCTGCACGCCCTTTTTTCGCACACCACGGCGACGGGGCTCAGGGCCCGGAAACCGGGGCGGCGCACGAACCGTCACTCCTGGAACCGGCGCGCAGGAGCCGCGGGGTGATCGCGAGAAGCACAACGAACGCGGCCGCGCCGGCAACGAACAGATACAGGATGACCTGTTGCGGCGTGACGCTTCCCACGAGAAGCGCCAGCACGTAGGCCAGCATCACGGGAATGATCCAGAGCGTCGGCCAGCCCCCCTGCCGCGCCCACAGGTAGGGCGACAGGATGCTGATGAGCGCCAGTGGAATGGCGGCCCACACATACCGCCGGATCAGCTCCACATGGATCGGGTCGCAGACGCCGTACATGAACCGCATCGGCAGCACGGGGAACAGCGTCAGCACGGCGGCCGCCGCCAGGGTCACCAGCAGGGTTGCCAGCAGCGGGGCGAAGAGGATGCGCGGGTTGGCGGAAGTGACCGCCCGGGGAAACATGGCGGTGATGATGGGCAGCGGGAGAAAGAACACAATGCGCGAAAGCGTCGCTGCTTTTCCGTAGGCCGCCAGGGTCTCTCCCTGAAAAAGGCGCGGCGAAAGAATCAGGTCCGCCTGGATCAGCACGAAGAGCGCGAGTTGTCCGATCAGGACACCCCAGAAGTAGCGATGCACCGCTCCGGAACTCGGCAACCTGTCCGGCGACTCCATCGGCTCGATCCCGCGCAGAGGCCAGTAGGAAACGATGAGGCCCATGATGTAGCTCGCCGCCACGACACCGAGAACGGTGGCAACCCCGCCTCCCATCCACAGGACCGGAATAACCAGTAGCAGGCGGCTGACCGCCACCCCGATGCCGGAGGACACAAACCATCCGAACCGGCGGCTGCCCTGAAGCGCGCCGCCCAGGATCGGCGTGTAGAGGAAGACGAAGGCGATGACACCGACCATGACAACGTTGGCGGCGGATGACGCGCGCAGGCCGGAACGCAGCCAGGGGGAAACGGCGCACCAGACGCACAGCGCCAGCAACCCCCAGCGCGTGACTCCGCTCAGCCCCCGGCGCACCAGCAGAAGCCACGCCTCGGCGGTTGACTTCTGATCCCGCTCCGCAATATGGCGCGCCATGGTCAACTGCATCACGCCCGCCGGCACGGTGAGCACGTTCAGAAGTCCAATCATCGCCACGAATTCCGCGTACGCCTCCCCCGCCATTTTGCGGCCCGCCAGCATGTGGAACAGGAGGAACAGGAACGACGTGATGCCATTGCCTATGAACAGAATCAACGTGTCCCACGTGAAACGCCACCGCTCATGGTTCCGACGGCGCGCGACCCACTCCGCCGTCCGCGCGACAATCTGGTTGATCTGTTTCTTCATGGTTCGCGCACCAACCCGGCGTCCGTCCCGCTCTTCCTGGCAACGTAGTACAGACGCAAATGGGGAGTCGCGTCATGGACGGCGACATTCCACTCGCCGGCTGGCAAGTTCCGGATATGCGATTCCAGCGTGTCGTTGAACTTGTAACTGCGCTCCTGCTGCTCGAGGAAACTTCGCGCGCCCGCGGGGCTGATTCCGGCAAAGACTCCGAACTGCGCGGCCTCCAGGGACTCCGGCCGGTCAAGGAGGACGAGGGACTGGGCAGATTCGTTTATCCGAACATCGTAGTTCCGCCAGATGTCGCTCGTGGAAAACCACAGCTCGCCGGGTTGCCCCGCCACCGCGCGCAGCAGGTGCTCCTGCATCAACGGCCGCGTGACGATCGAAAGCCCGGTGTTCTCCGTCGCGTGCGCCAGCAGAAATCGGCGGATATCCTCCGCAACGGGATCCGCATCTTCCGGCAGACTGGGATAGTCACGCATCATCCGGGCCACGCGCACCAGCGTTTCCTCCGCCGTGCTGTTGGTCAATCGGTGAGACGGCGGGCGCCAGAACGTCAGCGCGACGGACAAGACCACGCCGGCCAGAACCAGGGGCCGCAGGAATCGGAATCGGGACCACAACCCGGCAATCACCCACCCGCCCAGGCAGCCGGCGGCAATCATCAGGCTCCACCCCTCGCGCTGATACGCGGTGAATTGCAGGCAGCCCGTCGCCGTCTGCAGTACGGCGAGCGCACCCCAGCATCCCACGAACACGTTTCCGGGTTCCTTCCGGCGGATACCGGCAAAGGCCAGGGCGGCGAAGACAACAAGCAACGCCGCGAACGCCGCGTCGAAGAGAGGATGCCCGATCCCCCATCGCTTGATGCCGAAAAAGTCGCGGACCAGTATTCCCAGCGCGGCCAGTCCGCCGATGGAATCCTGCGGCAGGTTTGCGGCGACCGTCTCGTCGGCGGTGAACAACACCACGGCCATCGCCGTCAGCGTGCGGGATCCGAACCGGACAACGAGCGCGAGCGCGATGCCGAGCGCCACCAGCAGGATAAAGAACAATCCCGGCAATGCGCGGGGCAACGCCGCGCGCCGTTTCCACCACCAGAGCACCTGGAACAACCCCAGGACCATGACCGCGTGCAACAGCATCATCGGCACGGACAACAGCAGCCCCGCGAACGAGACGGCGAGCACCCACAGTCCGAGCCGTTGGTTATCCGCGCGGTTCGCCAACAGGGCTCCCGCGAACAGGAGCGGCAGAAGAAAGAGGCCGAACTGATTGGCAAAAGCGCCGACGCCCGTCTTGATGAGAAGCCCCAGACCGGGAAAGCACGCCACGAGGAAGGAGCCCGCCAGCGCGGCACCGCGGGCGCGACAGCCCTCGGACAGGAGGAAGTAGACGGCCAGGATCAGCGCCACGCCGAAAAACGCCCCGCCGAAGCGTGCGACGTAATAGGGATCGATCTGAAACACGGCGGCGGGCATCGCCATGACCCACGCATAGCCGGGCGGATAGACGGTGTTCTGAAGAGCGCCCGCGGCGACCACATCGCGAAACATCGCCAGATGGGAATAGGCGTCCGACTGGCCCAGCGCCCATATCTTCAGCGGATGCAGCAGCCGCGCCACGAGGCCGGCGAGCAATATGGCCATTACGCCGTATTGTTCAAGACGAGGGAGACTGTTTGAAACTTCCTGCCCGGTGCCCCGGTTTCGCCGCGCGAGAAGGCCGGCCACGGACCAGAACAGAAGGTAGAGAACGCCCTCGAACACGGCCGGCTGCCGGACCAACGCGCCCCAGGCGAAGCCGAGAACGGCCTGGCTGACCGTCCCCGCGAGCAACGCCAACACGAGGCGCACCGGCCAGGTCTCACGACCTGTCCAGCGCCTCAACGCCCACCACGGGCAAAGGGCGTAGAATCCCCAAAGCACGCCCTGCACGATCAGCAGCATGACGAGATCAGTGGTCATCGTGAGAGGCTATCGGCTGCACCCGTACCGCGAACAAGCCGGCGGTGGTCGGGATCTGCTCTTGCGTCCATTGATCTGAAGGGAGGGAGTCGAGCCACTCCCGGACATTCCGGTTCATTTGAAAAAGGCGGCGGTGGGCATTGAGGTAATGGCTCACCTGTTCGGGCTGGACGTTGGCGAACAGGCCCGGGCTCCAGTTGTCCGGGAACGAAACGAGGTCCATCATGACGAGATACTGCCGGCCCGGCCGCACGACGCGACTCCAGTCAACGTCCGGGCCCGCCACCACCGTCGCAACGCGAGGCGACTTGCCGATGGTCGCGGCCAACGGGTCGCCCTGGTCCCCGCAGAACCCGGTGAACGGGCGCATGACGATGGTCAGCGGCAGTTCCTCGTCCCGCGCCCGGACGCGATCCGCGACACGGCGGGCCACATCGATGATTTCATCTTCCACCGCGCTGAGTGCCGGAGCGGGGCCGGGCGGAAACTTCAGCGCACCGAGAAAACAAACTGCAAAAAACACCACCGCCAGCCCGCGCACGCCGAGAAAATCCTTCACGAAAATGCACGTG
>CALMZY010000330.1 GCA_937870865.1 uncultured Lentisphaerota bacterium
CAGTCCGAGCACCAAACCAAAGGCTGCGGCCATTCCCATGTTCCGCCACAGCTTGGGCCGCACCTTCTGCGCCGGGAACGAGGCGGGCTGCACGATGCTGATATTCGATATTTTGCCCGAATCGAGAGCATCGTCGATGCGCGCCTGCTCGAGGCCCTTGGCGAAATACTCGTAATTGGCCCCCTGGATTTCCCGGCTTCTTTCGAGCTGCGTAATCTGGCTTTCGATCGCGTCGAGCCGGCTGAGTTCCTTGCGAGTCTGGTCCATCTGGTCGCGGATCGTCTTGATGCGCGCCTCGATGGAGGCGTGGTTAGCCCGTTCGGCAAGAAAAGCCGACTGAACATTCGTGGAGAGGGAGGATGTGGAATCAATATCAATGCCCGCGTTCGGGCCGAGACTTTCCATCAGTGTGCGGATTTGCTCACGTACATTCTTCACGGGACTGCTGTCCTCCGTGTAGATCATCAACATATCCGCTTCCGTTTTCTGGAGCTTGGCGAGCCGTTCAATCGATGGCGTGACAGAAAGGCTCTCGTTCGTGCTGTGTGCGGAGGTGAGCGTGTTGGTCGGGAGTATGGGGTGGAGTATTGAAATTTTAGCAGCCGACGCGGCGAGGTCGCTTTGAGCTTCGCGCAACGACTTGCCCATTTCCTCCAGCCGTGCGGCGAGCATCTTCTTGTCGTCCGAGAGCGAGACGACGCCGGCCTCGCTCTTGATCCGGCGGAGTTCCTCTTCGGTTTCCACTAGCTTGGACCGGATCTGGTCGGTCTGCTGGGCCAGGAAATCATACGCCCCCACGGCGCGGTGAATCTCAATGTGCTTCTGAAGATAGAGCTGAATCAGCCGGTTCAGGAAATCGCGGGCCAGCGCCGGATCGGACGCGTCAAACGACAGCCGGAACACGCTGCTGCGCTTGGGCACCTCGATGTTCAGTCCCGCCATGGCGAAGGAAACGGCAATGGCATGGTTCGCCTTCGGAGCCCCCTCCGGCATGAAGCGATCATCGCCCAGCTCCGTAACGATTTGATCCACCATGTCACGGCTGGTCAGTATCTCAATTTCCGAGTTGATCATGTTATCGCCATAACGGTCCGAAGGCATGATTCTGCCCCCGCTCATCGCCGCGGGATCCAGGACTGTGGTGTCGGCAATGTAGCGGAGAAGCAACTTCGCATCGGAACGATAGACGGTGGGCGTGATGAAAAAAACCACGGCTGAGGCAATTAGCCCCCCCGCGAAACACGTGAGGATGGTCCACTTGTGGCGGAACAGCATGTAGTAAATGTGTCCGATGGACAGCCCTTGCGTTTCAGGGGGCTTGATCGATTCGTTCATCGCTGTACTCCTTCGCGCCAACCGGCATTCATGCCACGTGACGATACATCACCGCGCCCACGGCGCGTCCGACCGGGATCGGCAGCATTCGGAACACCCGGTTATGCCATCCGGTCAACTTATCCTTATCCTGAACAAATGTCGCTCCGCAAAAGTCATACTTGTAGTAGTGGAGAAGGGCTTCGCGGCTGCCCAGGTTCAGCTTGAAGCGCCGCAATCCTTCATGCTCCAGATTGGTGCGGCCCAACTGCAGCTCGCGGAAACCCTGGATGGCGGACCATCGAATCGCCTCCCACATCACCAGATTGTTCCCGCGCAAATCCTGCCCGCGGGCGCTGGATGCTCCGTATTTGAACACAGCCCTTTCGCCAAAGTGAAACAGGACGGCGCCCGCGACAGCTTGGGCGCCCTCGAAGGCGAGGACAACGCGTCCGCGTCCCGTTGAAAGAACATGTCGCTGCACGTTCCGAAAGAATGCGAGCGGCTGGGGCGGAAGGCCGTGTTCGCGGCGCGTGATGCAATTCAGGTGGTAGAAGTGTTCGATCGAGCCCGGCTCGCTGTCGACCTGAACACGGAGGCCGGCTTTCGACGCCTTGCGCACCCCGCGGCCCATGCTCTCGTCAAGAGCGTCGAACAGTTGCTGCTCGCTTCGCCCTGCGAGATCGACGTCGTGGGTCCAATAGGAAAGGGAAGGGGTCATTCCTTCCACGAGAGGTTCACCACCGCGCAGTTCGATGTAACGCCAGCCGTTGGCGGGGCCGTCGGCAAGGGCCCGGCTGAGCAACTCGCGCGCCGTCTCCGGCGTCCGGCTGAAGATCGGGGCCGCATCCGTAAAGGGGAGGGACACGGCCCTTCGGCCAGTGAGCGCGCTGCGAACATCCATCAGCGCGAGAATCGCCATATCTTGGCCGTCGCCCAGCGTGTAGTAACATGGCCGGAATCCATAGGTATCGGCGAGGACGCGCGCCCACGACGATGTGTGGAAAAAGCCGTGATTTCCAGCCGCCGCGAGCTGGTCATCCCATTGCGCCTGGGCGAGGGGATTGAGGATACGGCATGCAGTGGTCATGGGAGGTACAACCGAAGACCGATCAGGACTTCCTGCTTTTTCGCGGACGTGCGCGCCGCCTGGAGGACGGGACCACATCAATCCGCGCCCCGCCCTGTTTCAGCGACCGGGACGCGGCGTCAAGGACACGAACCACATCAAGCCCCTGGCGGCCGTCCGTCAGAGGTGTCTTGCCCGTCCGGATGCAGTCCAGGAAATGCGCGCACTCGACCTTGAGGGGTTCCTCCTGAACGAGGTGGGGCGCGTGCATATCGCCGTAGTGGTAGGAATACTGAAACTCCGCGAACGTGTCGTAGTGTGGCGGGGCTTCGACGCGCTGGTCGTAGATCTTGATCTTCTGATTAGGCTCGATGTCGTCGTAGTGAATCATCTTGCGCGCGCCGACGATCGCCATGTCGCGCACCTTCTTCGGATCGAGCCAGCTGCTGTGGATGGTGGCCACTTCGCCTCCGGCAAAATACAGCGTCAGGTTGGATACGTCTTCGATCCCGCGCCGGACGTTGCATCCGCCCTGGCAATTCACCGCCACCGGAGCCTCGCCCGTGATGAACTGGATGATGGAGATGTCGTGCGGCGCGAGATCCCAGACCACGTTGATGTCCTTCTGGAAGAGGCCGAGATTCAGCCGCCGCGCGCTCATGTAGAGGAGTTTGCCGATGTTGCCGGCGTCGACGATCTCCTTGATTTTCCGGATGGCCGGGCTGTAGAGGAACGTGTGGCCGACCATGAGCGTGAGCCCCTGGTCGGAGGCGATCTGCACGAGCTCCTCGCATTCCTTCACTGAAGACGCCATCGGCTTTTCGATGAAGGTGTGCTTGCCCGCGAGCAGGCTGGCCTTCGCCAGCTTGTAGTGCGTATGCACAGGCGTCGCGATGGCCACGGCATGGATGGAAGGGTCTTCGACGGCGGTGTCCACATCGGTCCGCATTTCGGCCTGCGGGTACATCGCGCGGAAATGGTCGAGCCGCTCCTTGCTCCGGTCGCACAGCATGCGAAGGCGTGTGCCCGGCAGGGCGTTGAAATTGCGAACCAGGTTAGGGCCCCAGTAACCGCAACCTACGACGGCAATATGGATCAGGTCGTCCATGCCTCAACGCTTCAAAAGGCCGAACGTGTCCCCGATCTCGCGGAATACGGCTGGGAATGTCCGGAAGATGATCTTGATGTCCTTCCAGAAGGACTCGTCGCGGCTGTAGGAAATGTCGAGGCGCATCATCTGGTTGAACGTTGTCCGGCTCTTGCCGCTGACCTGCCACATGCCCGTCAGTCCGGGCCTCGCGTCGCAACGGCGCTTCTGCCAGAGCTTGTAGTTGTCGAATTCGTACTGGATGCAGGGCCGGGGTCCGATGAAGCTCATCTCGCCGCGAAGGATGTTGACGAGCTGCGGCAACTCGTCAATTCCGGAGGCTCGCAGGAGACGCCCGAACGGAATCACGCGGGGATCTTTCTGCATGTCGAGCTTCTTCATGGGCGTGTCGGTCTGCATCAACGAGCTGAAGTGGGTGTTGTGAGCCTGGGTGTCCGCGTTGACATGCATGGTCCTGAACTTCAAGCATTGGAAATGCTCGCGCAGGAAGCCCACGCGTTCCTGCCGGAACAGCACAGGTCCGGGGGATACGATCTTGATAAACGCCGCCACGGCCAGCATCAGCGGCGACAGGACAATCAAGGCCGTCGAAGCGAGGAAGATGTCGAGGACCCGTTTCCACAGGGGGAATGCAGGCGCAAGAATCTTGTCAACGGTCGTGGAAGCCGCGACCGGCACGTCGGCGGATTGTTCCGCACGTGGTTCCGGGGCCGCTTGTGAGAACGTCGTCTTGTCGGCGGCAGGCTTTTTGTCCCCGGGGGTTCCGCCCTCGTGTCCGGATTGGTCCGAGGGGTAGGGGATCACTTCAAACTGCGGCTTGGCGCCGTTGCTTGAAGCGAGCTCGCAAATCTTCTCCGCAACGCGTGAAGCGCCGGGCAAGGGGGTGTGCGGCAGGATGGCGCCCACATGATCCGGGTCGATCCATCCGGCGATATCAGTGGCCCTGAGACGTTTTCCCAGGAGACCGGCGATCGAGGCCAGCTCTTCTTTCCCATGTCCGTTGGAGCCCTGGAAGACAACAAGACAGAATTTAAGACCATGACGATCGGATAGGGCACGTTCCCGATTCAAAACCCGATGAAACTGCTGGCTAGGCAGAATGCCCTCGATCGCGTCCGAGCCGCTCCCGCCGCCGATCACTTTTGTTATGACTTTCTTCAACGACATTGTACTACCTCGCTGACAAGCTACTCCTCTGAACTGCTGTTTCCCTTTCCCCAAAAAATCCCGTCCTCCCGCTTGTCACCGCATCCTCTTCTACTTCGTGGCGCTTCCGCTTTGAAATGCGCGCGAAACAGAGACCCGCGAGACGTACACCATGTCGAACGGCTTCAAATAGAACGCTTTTTGGTCCGATCCGCCCGTCAACAAGTTGCCAAAATTGAGGGTGTAGGTGCGGTGGACGCCGTTCTCGTTTCGAATCACGAGAACCTTCCGAAATTCAGCCCATTCCTCGTTGAATCCCCCGGCCAACATGATGGCGTCGAGGACGGTGAGCGGGTACTTCATGTCGACGCGCCCCGGTGCAAGCACGGCACCACTGACGAAAACGGGTGGGGGACTCTTCAGCGTGATGGACAGTTCCTTTACTTGGAGTTGGGAAGCAAAGCGCTTGATCAGCTCTTCCTGAAGTTTCTGCTGCGTGCGCCCAGCCGCCTGCACGTCTCCGAGCAACTTCAGCGTAATGCAGCCGTCACGCCGGATAACCTGCGTCGTGTTGAGGTCGGTCGCGCCGAGAAACTCGATCTCAATCTCGTCGCCGGG
Organism: uncultured Lentisphaerota bacterium; assembly: GCA_937870865.1. Classification (GTDB taxonomy): domain Bacteria; phylum Verrucomicrobiota; class Kiritimatiellia; order CAIQIC01; family JAGNIJ01; genus CALMZY01. The sequence goes on from CALMZY010000330.1 coordinate 5,256, forward strand.
CATGAGCTGCGTGGCCTCAGGCCGAACGGAGAACTCCTCGGGAAAAACGGACGGGGGAAACGTCTGGCATCCTGACAACAGAATCGTCGAGACGGTCAGGGCCACGAGCAATATGATTCTTTCTTTCATGACGGCTTTGCATCCCTGTACAGACCTGCTTTCCAGTGTTCAGGTCCCCCCTGCCTCTCACTGGTTACGACATAACATCGGATTTTGTGTGCTGGCAAGTGCATACGGGTTGACGAGGTCCCGGTTGGCGGAGAAATGTAACGACGGCTGCTCTTTCGGGTCGTCATATCCTGTTTGTTTGCAGAGTATTGCATAGGTTAAGTTGCATGCAAAAAAGTGGGTTTTGCGCGCATGTAGGGAATAACTGACACGACGGAAAAGGGGCTTCGCCCCCGTCAATTACCCGTAAATCGGATAAAGATTCCTCCCTCAAGCTTGCGTGTGGTGCGCAAATGCTTTGAAAATCCTGGTCCTGATTGAATGCCCTGTCGTGCCTGTTGAGACCTGGTCATTCACCTGACCTATTCGCCCCAAGCGCTTTCCTATCAATTTCAACGGGGCGTGTAAAGCTCGATGGGATGGGGGGTTCTGGCGTAACCGGACGATTGAACGGCGCGGGAAGATGGGGAATGATCCGGAAGATCAGCGTTCCGATTCTTATTCCAGCGCAACACGAGTGCGGAAGTAGCCGAGGTCGGTCCCGGAAGGCAACGTGTAGCTGAAAAGCTGGCCTTGGGCGACTATGCGCTCGCAACCCGGTACGGGTGTCCACGGGGAATCGTTCAGCGAAGAGGCCATCTCGATCGTGTAAATCCTTGTGAAGCCGTCGTATGCGCCACCCGATGTCGGGATGGTCTGGAGACGCAGCGCGAATCCGGAATCCGTTCGTTCCACCATCAGCATGTCCATGCCGGATTCGTTCGTGGCGCATGTGCCTGCGATGTACTCCAGGCTGTTCACATATCCGTCGCCGTCGAAGTCATCTTCAGCGCCACCGCCGAGCACCTGCGTGCCTCCGAAGGTCAGCCGCTCCCAGAGATCCGGCAACCCGTCGGCATCCGCATCGGAATTCCATTGGATTTCGCTGGAGAATCGACTTTCCACGTCCGCGCTGCTGTAGGCGGTCACAGCGAAGTAGTACGTCGAGTTCGCGTCGAGGCCGGTGAGCGTAATCGAATTTGTGCTGCCGACGTTATTTGTGACGGAGTAGAAATTGGCGTTGGTTCCGCAGTACATCTTGTATCCGACCACATCGGGAGGCGTGGAGCCATCTTCGTTCATGAGCGGCGGATCCCAGGCAAGCGTCACTTGAGCTCCCTGTGCCGCTATCGGGGCAGAAACAAGAAGCATCAACCCCGCCATCCATATCAACCCATCTGAACATCCTTTCTTCACGGCCTGCCGGTACTTCTTTCTCCCTCTCTCGCGAGGGTTCGAACGCACTTCACCCTGCTGGAAATACTTACAAGCAGGAAACACGCCAAGGATCGGTGTTCGAGAAGCGGTGCAGGCAGGTCTCCTTTAACGCGACTTCTACATCAATCGTGATGTCAAGATGTTACAATTGCGTTCAAGGCACGGCGAAATCCGGATCTTCAGCGGTATGGGGCGTGAAGTTCGCAAGGCTGCGAATCGGCGCTCAACTTAAGCCCAATCGAAAACCGTGCCAACTTTGAGGCCGCTCGTCCGAAACTGCATCATCAGAAAGGCGGGAATGATCAGGAGGAAAGGGCCGGTTTTGAGATTTCCGGTCTGTCCCAACCCCCGGCATCTTCGATGGCGGGGATGCAGGCGGTAAAGGCCTGAACCACTTTTGGGTCGAACTTGGTGCCGCTCATTCGGGTGATCTCTGCCGCGGCGTCTTTCGGCGAGCGCGGCTCAGAGTATGCGCGGCGCGATCTCATGGCGTCGTAGGAATCAGTGACGGCGAAAATCCGGGCGCCCAGGCAAATCTCCTCGCCGCGCAAGCCCGCGGGATATCCCGATCCGTCGTAACGTTCCTGATGCTGGCGAACGATGTCCGCCGCCTTCTGCAGGAAAGGACTGGACTTCAGAATGCGATATCCAATCTCCGGATGCGTTTTCATGACATCCCATTCCTGGGCATCCAGCGGTCCGGGCTTCAGAAGAATGGAGTCGGGGATCGCGATCTTGCCGATGTCGTGCAGGAGTGCGCCGTGGGCCATGACTTCGACCTCCTCCTGCGAGAGTCCCAGTTCCGAAGAAAGAATCCGAGTGAGCTTGGCGACGCGGAGACTGTGTTGCCCGGTTTGGTGTTCGCGGGCATCGATTACCGCGGCCAGGGCCTCGAGAGTAAAGTCGTACGAGCGCGTGATCTGATCGAGCATGTTCGAGAGCGCCATGCTTTTTTCGCGAACCATGTCCTCGAGGTGAAGCTGATAGCGGCGATTCTCGATGACGAGCCGCCGGTAGATCAGCGCCCGCCGGGCGGCCGCCTGGAGCTGCGCGGAGAGAATCGGTTTCTGGATGAAGTCATAGGCGCCGCGTCGCAGGGCGGCGACGGCATTATCCACGGTGGCTTGCCCGGTGATGACGATTCGGACCACGGAGTCGTCCAGCGCCGCAATTCGATCGAGCAGGTCGAGTCCGCTTTCCCCGGCCAGCATCAGGTCGACAAAGGCCACATCGAAACGTCCCGCGTTCTGCTTCAGCGTTGCGATCGCGGCTTTCCCGCTGTTCTCGACGGTGACCGCGTATCGGTCGTTCTGGAGCATGTGGCGGAAAACATCGCCCACGATGGGATCATCGTCGATGATGAGGACGTGGCCCTGCGGCATCGGGGTGCCGCCGCGTTCGCTGGCGACGGGGTGCGACGAGTTTATGGATGCGCTCGAGGAACTCACGGGCTGCAATTCGGGATCGGACCACATGCAAAGGCGGTTGCGGCCCGAACGTTTGGCCACGTACAACGCCTGGTCGGCCTG
>CALMZY010000331.1 GCA_937870865.1 uncultured Lentisphaerota bacterium
CATGAAGAAACTGCCCAAACCGTCTGAAATAAACGGTGAAGGATCGACGTCGCCCGCGAAGCCTCCTTCCCCTTTGAACATTACGCTCCCAAGCAAGCCCGCCGGCTCGATCAAAAAAGAAACCATCGATCTGCAACCGGACGGCGAGGGCAGGGACTTGCTCGACGAGACGGAGTTCCGCCAGATTCTTTGTGTCCAGGGCGGCGACAAGTACAAGCTGGGGCCCGTGGTTGCCGAGGGCGGGATGGGCATTGTGCGCGAGGCCCTGGATTTGAGTTGCCGGCGCATCGTCGCCATCAAGGCCCTGCCGCAGAACCGCGAGATTCCCAAGGAGGATGTCGCGCGGTTCATCGAGGAGGCGCAGATCACCTCGCGGCTCGAGCATCCCAACATCCCGCCGATCCACGAGTTGGGATTCGATGTCGACAAGAACGCGTTCTACACGATGAAGTATGTCCGCGGCGTCACGCTGACGGAGATTCTGCTCGGAATCCGCAAGGCCAAGGGGACCTATGCGGAGCAGTTTCCGCTCTCCCGCCTGCTGAACATTTTCCAGAAGGTCTGCGACGCCGTGGCCTATTCCCACTCCAAGGGGATCGCGCACTGCGACCTGAAGCCGGACAACATCATGGTCTGCGACTTCGGCGAGGTGATGGTGATGGACTGGGGCCTGGCGTGCCGCATCGGCTCTCCCCTGCCCGTGGAGAAGATCCGGAAAGCCCAGGAAGAGGAGGAGAAAGAGGAGAAGGAGACCTCCGAGCCGGCTCCCGGCAAGGTGGACTCCTCGGCACGTACGACGACCGGCCGGATCCTCGGAACGCCCGGCTTCATCGCGCCAGAACGGATCCGGGGCGGCATTCTTGTCGATGCGCGTTCGGACATTTATTCCCTGGGCTCCACCCTGTACAGCATCCTGACCCTGCGGCCGCCGATTTCGGGGGACAACATCAGCGACCTGATCCGACGGATTCTTCTTGGCGTCATCCGCCGGCCGGCGGACTGGAACCACCGTACAGATCCGAGTTCTCCGCCTCCATTCCTTCCGCATTGCCCCGACGGGCGCATTCCCGAGGCCCTGTCGGACGCAACCATGAAATGCCTGGAACTGTATCCCGACGACCGGTTTGCCACGGTTCAGGATTTGCAGGAGGAGGTGGAGGCATACCAGAATGGCCGGATCTGGCACGTCATGATCGACGAGGATTTCAAAGGCGCCGACCCGCTCGCGCGGTGGACCGTGATCGGCGGCGAGTGCGAGGTTCGCGACGGCGAACTCCACATGGCGCGCGGAGGTCCGCAGATCCTCGCCTTCAAGGGAGAGCTTCCGATCGATGTGCGCATTGAGTTCGAGGCGCGCCAGGACCATGTGTATCTGAACTGCATTGGATGTTTCTTGAGCGCGGTCAGCAACGCAACGCCGAAGGAATTGCCGCTCACGGGCTACAAGTTTGAAATCGGGGGCTTCGACAACTCTGTGGATATTGTGCAGCGCGCCGGGCACCCGCTGGTCCGGCGGCAGGCGTCGTCCCTTGAACGCGGAAAGACGTACCGGATCCGTTTCGAACGTATTGGAAACCGTCTCAGGGCGATCGTTGACAATTACGAGCTGTTCAACGTGCTGGACCCGGACCCTTTGTCCGGCTCCGACCGGACGGTTGTCGGGCTTGTGGGCTGGCTTGCCAAGACGATCATCAGCCGGGTGAAGATCAGCACGCTGGGTACGCCTTGGAAGAGCGACATGCTCGACATCGCGATCCGGCAGAGCCTGAAGGGCAACTACGATGTGGCCATGACGCTCGTGAAGGAAGTGATGGAATCGTATCCCGATCCCGAACGGCTGGCGCGGGCGCGCGCCGCGGAACAGCATATCCTCCGCCGGCAGCAGATGACGCGAGACCTCGATGAATGGCAGAAGAAACTTCGACTCGCGTGGCCCGATGTGCCGTTCGATTTGCGGGCGACGAACGACGGCTTTACGCTTGCGGTCGAAAATTGCGGCATCAAGGATCTCGAACCGATTCGCGGACTTCCCCTCGTGGTCCTGATCTGCCCGAACAACCAGATCAGGAGCCTGGAACCCCTGAAGGGAATGCCGCTGACCACCCTGAACTGTCTCGGCAACCCGATCTCAAGCCTCGAGCCCCTGCGCGGCATGCCCCTGGGCACCCTCGTGTGCGAAGGCTGTCCCGTGGAAAGTCTCGACCCGCTCCGGGGTTTGCCCATCACGCTCTTGAACATCAGCGGCGGCCGCGTGCGGGACATCGAGCCGCTGCGCGGCATGCCCCTGACCTTCCTCGCGTGCTGGGGCAACCGGATCCGCAGCCTGGAGCCCCTTGCCGGTATGGCCGACCTGTCCGCGCTGTACTGCTCCACCAACGAGATCGAAAGCCTTGAGCCCCTGCGCGGTATGTCGATTGTCTCCATGAACTGCAGCGGGAATCGCATCGCCAATCTCGATCCGCTGCACGGTATGCCGTTGGGCGTACTTCATTGCGGCGACAACCTGATCGAGTCGCTTGAACCGCTGCGAGGCATGCCGCTGAAGATGCTGAGTTGCCAGGCCAACCGGATTCGAACTCTCGAACCGCTTCGGGATGCTCCGCTGACTTCGTTGGTGTGCGGCGCGAATCTTCTGACGAATTGCGAGCCGTTCCTGGAGCAGACGCCCCCGGATGATTTCCGCTACGATTGCGACACGATTTCAGTGGCGGAACTGAAGAGGACACGAAATACATGGATCGTGGACGGGCGGGGAAAATGGCACTCGCGTCATGTCGACATCCTTCTTGCGGTCCGGCAGAACGAGGTGAATGAGCTTCGCAAGCTCGCCCTGGAGTTCAACGGTCATCATTACCTGTTCGTCCCCAAAACCATGACGTGGGAGGAATCCAGGGCGTTTTGCGAAAAACTGGGCGCCCATCTTCTGACGGTCACGTCGAAGGAGGAAAACGACTTCGTGAACTCGTGTTTCCCCAACGGAAGCTGGTTCTGGTTCGGGCTGAAGACCACGGAGCAGGGGCACGAGTGGACGACGGGCGAACCGTTTACGTTCGACAACTTCATGGACCTCCAGCAACAGCGGAAACGGGGTCCGAAGATCTTCAGCGGGCGCTGGACGGCGGACGATGTCGCCGGCGCGCATAACTCGTTCATGATCGAATGGGACAATTGAAGAAGCGCGGCAACCGGCCGCGCCTTACCTCAACGCCCTCTTGACCTTGTTCAGGTCCGACGCGCTGACCACGATCCGGCAGGAGCAGTTGTCGTCGCAATTGCACGTGCTTCCGTAAACATAATGGATATCCACGCCGGCCTTGGCCAACTTCGCCGCGAAGCTCGCGAGCGACCCGGGCTTGTCTTTGAGCAGGATGACCTCCACCGCCTGGTGGGAGTATCCAATCCCGGACCGCGCCAGGGCTCTCTGCGCCTTGACCGCATCACTGACCAGCATGCGGACTTCCCCTGTGTCAGAGGTCTCAACCACGGAGATCCCCTCGATGTTCACCTTCGCGGCGGCGAGCGCCTTGGCCGCTGCGGCCAGCGCGCCGACCTTGTTCGGAAGATACGCCGTCACTTGTGTCTTTCTCATCTTCTGCCCTCCCGTGTTTCCTGAGAACATAGCACATAAACGAACAATCAGGAGAGGGAACTACGAAACACGCGAAATGCGCGAAAACGAGGACGCACAGATGCGCCGAGGAGGATAGACGGGGGGCTTCGCCCTCAAAGAATTGTTCCGCGAGTCGTTAGTGAGGATCGCTGATTCCGCTTTCGAGCATTTCGCGTGTTTCGTAGTTCCGATTTCCGTTTTCGGGGTTATATTGGATCCATGGACTTTGTCCTCGACCTCATCGAAGCGCGCGCGCTTGGCTGCCTGATCGAAAAGGAGCGGACCACGCCCGAATATTACCCCCTGACGCTCAACGCCCTCGTGGCCGCGTGCAACCAGAAGAGCAACCGCGATCCGGAGATGCAGTTGGATGAAACGGCCGTCTCGAACGCCGTCGACACTCTTCGATTGAAGAATCTCGTGTTCCTGAGCCACACGGCCGGCGGTCGCACGCCGAAGTACGCGCACCAGGTCGAAAGGTTCTTCACTTTCACTCCCCAGGAATTCGCGGTCCTTTGCCTCCTACTCCTGCGCGGCCCGCAGACGCCGGGCGAGATGCGCTCGCGCGCCGGCCGCCTGTGCCAGTTCGCGAGCCCGTCCGAAGTCGAAACCGTGCTGCAGGAACTGGTGACACGGCCCGGCGGCCCTTTTGTGGTCAAGCTGGCTCGCCAGCCCGGCCAGAGCGCCAGCCGTTACGCCCATCTCCTCTGCGGACCTGTCGACTCCGGGCAGGCCGCGGCCGAACCGGCGGTCCGGCCGGTTGAGGCGCCCGAGGATGATCGGCTGACCGCACTTGCGGCCGAGGTCGCTGCTTTACGCGCGGAGCTGGATCAATTAAGGCGGCAACTGGGCGTGGAGACGCCGGGCGCTTCGACTCCTCCTGCTGACGGTATTTGAACATCGTCCCATCCCAGTTTTTTCACAAAACGCCGGAAAATCCCGTTTCCCATTTCTTTCTATACCTCAGAGAGTAGACGCGATTCGGCTTGTACGGATTACGTTTGCGCGGGCATTGTGCAATAGAACGCGCATGAAGGAGGTTTCACAACATATGGCCGGATTCCCTCAAAGCGTATCCTTCACCCTGACCAACGCGTGCAACCTTCGGTGCAAAATGTGCGGCCAGTGGAGCGATGAGGGGTACATGCACGGCGGGAAGGGCGCGCCGAAACCGGCGATGCAGCTCGCGGACTGGAAACGGCTCGTGGATGAGCTGGCCGCGCACCACGTCGGCGCCGTCCTGCTCCGCGGCGGCGAGCCGTTTCTGTATCCGCACATCATCGAATTGCTCCAATACGCAACCGGGCGCGGATTGTTTGTGCCGATGGACACGAACGGGACCCAACTGGAAAAATACGCCTCCGACATCGTCCGCATCGGCAAGATTCACCTCACGATTTCCGTGGACGGGCCTGAGGAAATCCACGATGCCGTGCGGGGCGTGAAGGGGTGCTTCGGGAAAATACGCGACGGCGTCGCGCGGCTGACCGAACTGGAGAAACAAACCGGGACGGAAATCAGCAAATCAATCTGTTTCATCATCAGCCCGTACTCCATAAAAGGATTGGGAGTCATGCCGGACGTGGCGCGGAGTCTTTCGATCAAGACCATCGCCATTGTCCCTTACTACTACGTCACGGATCAGATGGGCCGGGCTTACGAGAAGGTGCTTCGAGAACAGCTGGGGTGTCCCTCGTTTTCATGGAGCGGGTTTCACCACGAGAACTCCGGCGTGGATTTCGATGAGTTTCTGAGCCAGTACAAGGCGTTCCAGGCGAACTTGAAGGGGATCGTCAGCTTCCCGTATATGCCGCTCACCGAAGACGAGTACAAGGCGTGGTTCGACGATCCTTCGAAGCCCGCCGGATTGCAGACCTGCAGGAATTGCGAGAAGCTGCTGGATATCCAGCCGAGCGGCGAAGCGAACTTCTGCATCGATTTCCCTGACTACTCCATCGGCAGCGTGCTCGAATCGACTATCGAAAACCTGTGGAACGGCGAACGCGCGGAGACGTTTCGCCGGTATCGGCGGGCAAAACCCCTGCCTGTCTGCGCGCGCTGCGGCGCCAAGTATATGTCGGAGATGTAAAGAACGAGCCCGCTTCTACCCGCGGCGCGGCCGCCTGAATTTGTCGAACACATGGCCGAGAGCCAGCCCTGGATGGTGGAGGAACATTCGCGGCCCGGCGTACCGCATCACCGCGCGCACGCGCTGCCGCATCGCGGGGTTGAAACAGTGCACGACGCATTGCGCGCAGGTCGGCTTGTCCGGCCCCTGTCCGCAGTTGTCCAGGCGGTCGAGCGCGTACTCCAGCAGTTCACGGCAGTCCGCACAGATATCATCCGCCGCGCCGTGCGTCGCACGGCAGTAAATGACGATCATGCATTCGAGGGTCCGCTTCTCCCGCGCGAGACGCCGGTCTGGATTGTTCTCATGCATTGCGTGTCAAAGTATCCGCCAGGACCGTGCTGCGCACAAAAAGAATTTCGCTTTCCGCCGTCTTTGGATAGGGTCTGCGCCGGGCGATGAGAAGCGAAAGGGATTCCATGAAGCGAGGGCTGGTTATTCTGGGAGTGGTTCTTGCGGGCACGGTCCTGCGAGCGGAGATGAGCATCGTCGCGCCGCGCGATATCCCGGCGTACTCGCTGAGCCCGCCGCATGAACAGCGGGGGCTTTTCCCCAAGGGGGCGACGCTCCGCGTGCTTGACGGCGAGGTCAACGGATTGGTCCGCGTTCGCTTCCTGGCACCGTCAGGGCGCGTGGTGGAGGCGCTTTGTCAATCCCGGGACGTCAGGTCGTCCGGTCCTGCGGCGTCGGCGGCGTCCCCGCCTGCGGTTTCCGCGTCGGCTATCCGTCCAACCGGCTCGTTCTACAGCGAGCCCGAGTGGCTGGAAGATGCCGAAGGCCACAAGCGCGCGGCCGCGCTTCAGAGCAAATATGACAACCAGATGCTGATCTTTTTCTACGCGGACTGGAACGAGGCCTGCCAGTTCCTGTGGGAAAAGCTTCTAAACACCTCCGACTTCAAGAAGCAGACGGCGCATGTCGTCAAGCTGAAGGTCAATCCCGAGCACGGCAAGGAGGAGGGACAAGTCGCCGCCAAGTATAATCTTCGCAAGTACCCCTCGACGTTCGTGATCGACAAGCCGTTCGCGAAACCGCGCAACATCGACCTGGTCTTCTGGTCGTTCGGGAAGATGAAGACGCTCAGCGTGGAGAAAAGCCTGCTTGAGATCGCCGGCGGCACGGCAACCCAGCAGGTCCAGCAGGCGGGCGGCGTGACCAACGAGCCGGCGCCGGCGGATTGAGCGGTCCGGGAATAACTGGGGCCTGGGTTGGAGGCGCGGATCGGATTCGAACCGATGAATAGAGGTTTTGCAGACCTCCGCCTTGCCACTTGGCTACCGCGCCCTGCGAGCGCAACCCGCACAACGTACCAAAAACAGAGCCGTTTTCCAGCGAAAAGGCGGGGAAGCCCGCCTTCCGGGAGACCGCCGGTCCTCAGGACCGGATCAGCTTCAGCACTTCTTCCCGCTTCTGTTCCATGACGGCCTGGGTCTTCGCTTCCAGGTTGAGGCGGACCAGCGGCTCCGTGTTCGACGGGCGAACGTTGAACCACCAGTCGGAAAATTCCACGCTCAAACCGTCCAGTTCGATCTGTGTGCCGTTCGCGTATTTTTCGCGGAGGCGCTTGAACACGGTTTCCACGTCGTGAACTTCCGAATTAATCTCGCCGCTGCTGAAATAGCGGCGGATGGGCTTGATGAGTTCGGACAGCGGCTTGTCGGACTGGCTGACGATGTTCGCGATGCAGAGCGCGGCCAGCGATGAGCTTTCCGCGTAGTAGTTCTCGCGGAAGTAGTAGTGGCCGGACAACTCGCCGGCGAAAATCGCCTTGGCGTCGCGCATCTGCTGCTTGATGAACGCGTGGCCGACCCGGGACATCATGGGCTTGCCGCCGTTTTCGAGGATGACTTCCTTGACCGCCCAGCTGCTGCGCAGATCGTAGAAGATCGGCCCCTTCTCGCGGTTCAGGATGGTCTTGGCGAT
>CALMZY010000332.1 GCA_937870865.1 uncultured Lentisphaerota bacterium
GTCCCACTCCCCATGCATCAGGAATTTGCGCAGGCGCTGCCAGCGCGTTTTCGGCTCCTCGGTCATGGGAGGGAATGTAGCGTCCTGGCGCGGGAGAGACAAACGAATATTCAGACAGGGTCCAAAGCCCAAAGTCCAAAGTCGAAGGGCGAGCAAAGGTTCCGTTTTGCCTTCTCAACTTTGGACTTTAGACCTTGGACCTTGGACTCTCCCCGCCGCCGTTCTGCCAACCTTTTGCCCCACAACACACACGAATATCACAAACTTTCCCGTTCCGTGTCCATCCGCGGTTCAATTCCCTCCCCTTGCCCCAATCCCGCAATCCGGTACAATGCGGGGCAAGGGGGTACGTTATCGCGATAGGTAACGCATTACCCAAGCCGGCTGCAGCCAGATTTGGCCACGCGTTACAGTTGCTAGTAGAAACACGCGTTAGCCATTAAACGTTCGGCTAAAGGAAAGATCATGAAGAACAGCACAGCATTGCGGCAGTCTCGCGAAGGAGTGTGGATCTCCGGCCTGACTGCAGTTGTGCTGTGGGGAATCTATGCATGGTTTAGGTCGTGGCCATTGGCGATCATAGCTGGATTCACTTCCCTTTTCTTCCTCGGTGACGTCTTCAACGTCCTATACATCAAACAGAATCTCAAGAAGGACCCCGACTGCTTGAAGAAGAAGATTCCCGGAACATGAATGAGCCGAACCAGGCCATTGAAGCTATCGGCGACCCGGGGTCGCCTCAGCCTCAGCGCTAACGCTGGCTGAATGAAAAGACGGATGATGAAAAAAGCTTTCATACGGAGTATGGCAACGCTGCTTATTGCTTGCGTAGGGTGCTCTCCAAACCCAAAGGAAGAAGCCAGCGCGGTGTTGCCAATCAACCCAAGACCACCGGTAGTAGTGGAATCCTATGATCTTTTCGACTGTGGTGCCAGCCAGCTGGTGATCAAGGACAAGACTGGTCAGCATCTTTTTCTCTTCAATAAACCATTCCTTCCCGAGTTCTTTCTGAGTGCAAGAAGATTTTCTTCTGAACCGGACATGACGTGTTCCATCCAGATTACAGCAGAGCTTCCCCTGCGACAGACGCTCATTGCCTGTTTGGGCGAATTCTTGGAGAGTCGATGCAACGCAAAGACCTTGGAGAGGATTGGAAATACGAAAGACTTCCTCTCATTGTCAGAAAGCGAAAAGATCCTGTCCGGCACGCTCATGATCCTGAATAGTCTTAAAGAGATTAAGAAATCAGCCAACCCGCGCGCGGAGTCTACAGTCTTGCCGAAACGGCAAAACTGAGCCTCAGGATGGCATTACGGGTTGTTGCCCGCCTCCGCGGCGGACGGTTTTTTCAGCCGGCGGATGTCGCCCGTTTTTCCGGTGGGCCCGAGCCGCAGCGAGCTGAGCACGTAAAGTTCGCCCTGTTCGTCTTGCCCGAATCCTCTCAGAAACCGGCCGAACCGGGCTCCTCCGGGGAACGTGAATTCATGCCGGTTCCAGTGGCCCGGCTCGGCTTCCTCAATGTAGCAGAGCAAGCCGTCGGGCTTGATATGGCTGACGCTCATGAGGCCGTACACGTACTTTCCGTTCAGCGCGGGATAGGCCGCGCCGCGATAGAAAAAGCCCCCGATCACGGAAAGGCCGGCCGGTCCGGATCCGTATTCCGAAACGGGCCAGCGAAGGCCCGAGGGATCCATGCTCATGGCTTTCAGCAGGGGCTCGTCTCGAAGAACGGTGCCTTCGTACATCCGCCATCCGTAATTACCCCCCATCTCGACGAAGTTCACTTCCTCCCATATCCGCTCCCCCGAATCGGCGAGCGCCAGACGGTGTGGAGCCGAGCGGTCGAACGAAATCCCATGCGGGTCGCGGAATCCGTACGCGTAGATCTCCGGCCGCAGGGCCGCGCCGACAAAAGGATTGTCCTCGGGAATCGCGTAAGGGGCGTCTTTGTCCACGTTGATCCTCAAAACCGATCCGAGGAGGGTCGTCAGGTCCTGTCCATTGCCAATCGGGCCGTGGTCGTCCGAACCTCCTCCCCCGTCGCCGAGGGCGAGGTACAGGCATCCGTCCGGACCGAACGCGAGTGAGCCGCCGTTGTGATTGACCTCGGGCTGGCCGATACGAAGGAGGACCACCTCGCCGGTGGAGGCCAAGTCCGGGCTGTCTGAAACACGGTATTCGGCCAGCACACCTTCTTGATCATAGGGCTCGGATTCGGAGGGGGCGGTATAGTAGACGAAGAAGCGCCCGTTCGTCCGATACGCCGGGTGAAAAGCCAGACCCAGAAGACCTCGTTCCTCGTAGATTGGGTTGAGCCCCGGCGTCGCAATTCCGGCAACCCACGAGGGCGGAAGATTTGTGAACCGTGTGGAGAGATCAAGGAACGGAATCGGATTCACGGCGCGGTTGCTGTTCACGATCAGAATCTGACCTGTCTGTTCCGCAACGAACAGGCGGCCGGAGCCGTCGCCGGCGTGCGTGAGAACCACCGGCGCTGTGAAGCCGTCGGCGACCACATCCAGTTTCAACGGCAAGTTGGTCGGCACAGCCTGCGGGTTGGCCGGAAGTGCCTTGGCAGGCAATTCGGCGGTGTCCACGTTGTCCCTCGAGTTGTTGTTTCTTGCCGTCGTCGGTCGAGCGGCGAGCAAGGAGGGCAGCTTCACCTGGGCTTCGCTTGTGACGCCGGATCTGTCAATCCCGGCATGAAACTGACCCGTCTCGGGGTCCCTCATCTCCAGGAGGAATCGGAGGGCATGATCGGCGCTCCGGCGCCATATTCGGCTGTGGGTTACGCCATATAACCGTTCGAAGGCGGCGAAGAGATCGAAGTTCTCCTGGGTGGACCGATACGAAAGTACTGCCTGTTTCGGCTCCCATCCTTCAACACCCGTTATGAATCCACCCGAACCGCTCTCGAATCGACAATGACCTATGACCCACCTGCCGAGTTTCTGCGCCGCGTTAAGGTAGGCAGCGCCGCCTATTTTCTCGCCGGCCTCAACGAGGGCCAGGATCGCCCACGCCATGTCGCCGGCCGTGGTTCCGACCTGCCCTTTGTCTTCGAGCCACAGGCGCTGAACGGGATCGTACCAACCCGGAATGCGAGCGGTTGCCTGGCGTCCGTGGGGTGTCCACCCCGGCGGCAAGGCGATGTCGCCCGCCTGGTAGGCGTTGCGGAGCCGTCCGTCTTCGAAGAATCGGTCGTGTTGCTGTGCGTACACCAACGCATCAGCGATCCGTTGAGCCCGCTGCCGGTCGCCGTGCGCGAGGAAGGTCAGGATGGCGACCGCATTGTCGCGGGTGAACGCCACGTTGCGCATCACAACGTCGAGCCTATTGGAGGCGGCAAGGTCTTTGTAGCTGGCCAGGAAGCGGGGATCCCCGGGTCGCCGGAGATTATACTGGATTTCATCCAGATAGAACACGATGTCTCGGTTGCCGTTTCGCGCCGAAGTCGTATACCAGCCGAAGCCGTTGATGACGTAGTCCAAGGGCTTGCCCTCGAGGCTGATTCGGTATTGACGCCACTCGTTGGACAGCGTCACACAGCCGAGGCTGGTACGCGGCAGGGAATCGGGATAAGGCTTGACGCTCTGGCCCGGGCCACGGCCGATACCGCCGCAGAAGAATTCCACACGCTCGCCGCCCGCGCGCCCGCGCGCCCAGAACGAGAGTTCCGTCGCACCCCGTAAGTCGCAGCCGGCGTTCGGGATATCACCCCAGTTGCTGTGCGGTTCACGCTCTTCACCGTCGACGACTCCGTTGAGAAACAGCCATCCGCCCCACGCTCGTCTCGCACCGCGAAACTCGCAGCGGATGCACGTTGAACCGGAGTAAGGTTGTTCGCGGCAATCAGCCTTCATGACCGGGCAGTACGACAGCGCGTTGCTGGCGCCAACGAGAGACTGCTCCTGGAAGTGATTGCCGGGCGAGGAACAGTCTTCGTAGACGTAGTAGGTCTGCTGATACTGGTCCAGGCGTTTCGCCCAGTCGAAGTAGTAGACATCCGGCAGGAAGAGACCATCAATCGCGGAACCTGTAGCTGCCGACGCAAGCCAAGCGGCGAACATAGCCAGAGCAGCGATTCCCTGTAAATGGCCGGACTTCATTGGACGCACCGTCGCGCTACAACCCCGGTTCGCTTCCGCTTTGCTACAGAATCGGGAGCGTTCCCGCTTATACCGCATCATATTCCTCTATCATGCCCAGAAGGAATTCATCGTTTGCTACAAAAGGATGTTTGGTTGCGGAGGAAGCATGGCTTGGAGTTCTCTCCCGCCGTACACCCGGACAGGGGCCACGGGCTCAGTTCCCCTGGCCCCATCCGATTCGCGTCGTGCAGACGGCGAACACGCCCTCCGCTTTCCCAAGTAACAGCTATTCGTAAATGATATCGTCCAAGTAGAACGTAACCGGTTCCGGAAGCCCCTTGGCGGTCCAGCAGAAACCCGTTATGATCCTGCTCATGTCCCGGCCTTGGAGCGGCATCTCATATTGCTTCCATGCCTTGGTCAGTTTGATCTTTCCGAACGAGATTTTGGCCGTGTCCCAGAACGGCTTGTTTTTTGATATCAGGCCCGCCTTGATTTCGACCACTTCACCGCCCCGGTCGCCGCGAACCCAGAAACTCAATTTCTTGGCGCCGGTCAGGTCCACTCCGCCATCGTCTTCGCCCCAGTTGTTGGCCGGATTCTGCCAGACAATTCCGCCCCAACCCTTGGGGTCGCTGAACACGCACTTGATGCAACTCTCGCCGGAGTGCGGATTCTCTGTCCAGGAGTCGTCAGACTCGATCGCATCCGTGGCGCCCATCCAGCCGGAAGGAACGAACACAGGCTCTCCCTCCTCGCCGCCATTCGCATAGACGATCAGCGGGAGCGTGACTTTCATGCCTGGCTTGACAGCGGGCGCGGCAACAGGAACCGGGGCGGGCGCTGCAGCGGGAGATTCGTCCTTAACAGGATCCGCGGAGTTCTGGCCAACCACGGGCAGAATCATTGCTGCGAGTATCGCTCCAACAATCGAAACCTTGACCACCTTCATTCTTCTTCCTCCTTTAGTGCAACCAGTTTCGTTCCCATCCTTCTGCACGCGAGAACCTCCCGACTTCAACGAACACACCGTCATGCTACGACCCTGGTTCGTTTCCCCTTTGCTACAGGTTCGGGAACGTTCCCAATCAAACCCTATCACGTCCCTTCACCGTGTCCAGAAGGAATTTCAGTATTTGTTAAAAAAGATGTTTTGTTGCGGAGAAAGCATGGATTGGGCGTCTTCTCTTGTCGCCGACGAGGCCGGACACCCGGACCGGGGCCACGGGCGCAGTCCCCCTGGCCCCATCCGATTCGCTTTGTACAAACGGCGAACGCGCCCTCGCTTGTCTAAAGGGGTTCAACTTTGGACCTTAGACCTTGGACTTTGGACACTCTGCATTTGGCCACGCGTTGCCGTTGCTAATAGAAAGACGCGCTACCCGCTAAACGTTCGCCTAACGGACAACATATTTGACCAACAGATAGAGTGATACTATAGTATCACTTATGAAAACGGAATTAGTCACAACCCTCAAGAGACAGGCAACTCGCATCCTCGCCACTCTCGACGAGGAGAAGGATCCCATTCTCATCACGGAACATGGCCGCCCGGCGGCCTACTTGGTTGATGTTCAGACCTTTGAGCAGCTACAAGACAGGATGCGCATCCTCGAAGGCATTGCGCGCGGAGAGAAGGCGATCCAAGGTGGTCGGTCATGCACCCATGAACAGGCCGCCAAGAGGATGAAACGATGGTTGAGCTGATCTGGTCCGAACCAGCTCTTCAAGACCTCGACGCCATTGCTGATTACATCGCACTGGACAAACCCGACGCGGCAAGCGCCCTTGTCGCTCGAGTCTTTGAAAAAGTCGCGTCCTTGCGCCGCTTCCCCCGCCTTGGCTCCTGCCCTCCTGAACTTCCTGGAATGCCCTATCGACAGCTGGTCATTCCGCCCTGCCGAATTTTCTACAGAACCGAACCCAAGAGGGTCCTGATTGTTCACGTCATGCGGGGCGAACAACTGATCAGGCCCGGACGCTTCGAAAACGGGTGAAGAAACAGGGAGAACAATGGGTTTCCTCATACCCTCCTCAACCTTGGACTTTAGACCTTGGACTTTGGACTCTCCTCCCCCTTCCCCTCCGCCATCTTCTCAAACATCAGCCACGCCGCCAGCGTCTTGGAGTCGTGGATTTCGTCCCGCTTGATCTTGCCGACGATCTCGTCGCGGGTCGTCAGGACAAGCTCGACGTGCTCGTCCTCGTCGGGATCGGTCTGTCCGGATGTGGCGTCGACTTCGGCAAAGAAGATCTCGATCTTCTCGTCGCAGTAGCCGGGCGACGGATAGATGAAGCCGAGGCGGCGGACGGTCTTCGCGTTAAACCCCGTTTCCTCGCGCAACTCGCGGCGCGCGCAGAGCTCGGGGTCTTCGTTCGGCTCGCGGTTTCCGGCAACCACCTCCAGCATTTCACGCTCCACCGGCTTGCGATACTGCCGAACGAGCGCGAAGCGGCCGTCGGGCAGGCGCGCGAGGACGGCGACGGCGCCGCGATGCCGGATGATCTCGCGCAGGCCTTTCTTTCCGTTCCCCATCTCGATGTCCTGCGTCTCGAGGGTGAGGATGCGGCCGGTGTACAGTGTCTTCTTCGTTATCGTTTTTTCTTCCACGGAAGGCTCCTGGAGTGATGGAGTACTGGAGGATTGGAGTGATGGGAATGAAACCCAACACTCCACCACTCCATCACTCCAGCAACCCCGATTTGGTTGTGTCGATGCGACTCGTACTCTATGATACCGCCCATGATTCATTCCAGAAAAGAACGGGAGCAACTCGAGGCGTCGTGGCTCGCGCCGTACGCGGAGCGCAGCGCGAACAGCAAGGGCCGAAAAATCCCGGAGACGCAGCACCCCTACCGTTCCGAGTTCCAGCGCGACCGCGACCGCATCCTGCACAGCAAGTGCTTCCGGCGCCTGGAATATAAAACACAGGTTTTCGTGAACGGCATGGCGGACCACTACCGGACCCGGCTCACGCATACGATGGAGATGGCGGCGGTCGGCCGCACGATCGCCCGCGCGCTGAAAGCGAACGAGGATCTGACCGAGGCGATCGCCCTCGCCCACGACATCGGGCACAGCCCGTTCGGCCACGTCGGCGAACAGGCGTTGAACGAGCTCATGCGGAACGAGGGCGGCTTCGATCACAATGTGCAGAGCTGCCGCGCGGTCGAGATGCTGGAATACCGCTACCCCGATTACCCGGGGCTGAACCTGACCTGGGAAGTCCGCGCCGGCCTGCGCAAGCACCAGGCGGCAACGCCCGGCGCGGAGTTGGACGGTCTGCCGCTCGGCCCGTTCCAGTTCATCGAGGCCCAGATCGCCGATATCGCCGACGACATGACCTACCACGCGCACGACGTGGACGACGCGCTCGAGGCGGGCCTGATCACCGAGCTTCAGCTTTGCGAGCAGGAGCTCTGGCGGCGCGCGGCGGAGCGCGCGCACTCGCAATTTCCGACCATGCCGTCGGACCGCCTGATGGACGTCACGATCCGCTGCCTGCTCGACATCCAGGTGGAAGACGTCATCCAGACCAGCGACGCGCAGATCGTCAAGCACCGGCCGCAGTCGCCGGGCGACGTCATGCGCTGCCCGGAACGGCTCGTCCTGTTCAGCCCGAAGATGAAGTCGATGCTCGAACCGTTCCGCGCGTTTCTCTACCGCGACATCTACTACCACTCCGCCGGCGGCGGCAGCAGCCGCGAAGCGGTCGGCATGATGCGGCGTCTGTTCCTCTATTACATCGACCACCCGGACGCCATGGGCAACAAGGCGCGCGCGCGATTGCCAAGCGAAGGCCTGTGGCGTACCGTGTGCGACTACATCGCGGGCATGACGGACCGCTACGCGCTGGGCGAAATCATCAAGTACGGGTTGGATAAAGGGAAAGAAGGAACCTGAAACTTGAAACCTGAGTTTGGAAAGCCAGCGATCCGAAACTCAGGTTTCAGGTTTCGGCATTCAGGTTTCATGAAGAGGCTCATATGATCAGGGAATCGATCGCAAAACTGGCGGAGGGACAGACGCTGTCGCGCGAGGAAGCTCATGCCACCATGCTGGAAATCATGTCCGGCGAGGCGACGCCGGCGCAGATCGCGTCGTACATCACCGCCCTCCGGATTCGCGGCGAGACGCCCGAAATCATCGCCGGCAGCGCCGCCGGCATGCGCGAGAAATTCACGGCGGTTCGCGCGCCGACGGACGTGATCGTGGATACCTGCGGAACCGGCGGCGACGGCGCGCACACCTTCAATATCTCCACGTGCACGGCGTTCGTGGCAGCGGGAGCGGGCGTGACGGTGGCCAAGCACGGCAACCGGAGTGTCTCCAGCAAGTGCGGAAGCGCGGATGTGCTGACGGCGCTGGGCGTGAAGATCGATGCAACGGCCGATGTCATGGCCGATTGCCTGAAATCGATCGGCATCGCCTTCCTGTTCGCCGCGGTCCTCCATCCCGCCATGAAACACGCCATCGGCCCGCGCCGGGAGATCGGCATCCGCAGCATCTTCAACATCCTCGGGCCGCTCTCGAATCCCGCCGGCGCGCGTTACGGTGTCCTGGGGGTGTACGACCGGGACCTGACCGTCACGCTGGCAACGGCGGCTGCTGCGCTCGGCGCGAAGCGGCTCTTTGTCGTTCACGGCCTCGACGGGCTCGACGAGATCACGACGACTGGCCCGACACGCGTGGCCGAGGTCAAGGACGGCAAGGTGACCACCTACGACATCGAGCCGGGCGGATTTGGAATCCCAACGGCGACCCGAAAGGACCTGCTGGGCGGCGATGCCGCGGAGAACGCCGGATACGTGCGCGAGGTCCTGTCGGGCAAGACCGGTCCACGCCGGGACATCGTCCTGCTGAACGCGGCTGCGGCCATCGTCGCCGGGCAGAAGGCAAAGGACTTCAAGGAAGGCATCGCCGTTGCGGCGCACAGCATCGACTCCGGCGCCGCGAGCGAGAAGCTGGAGAGGCTCGTGGCGATGACGAACAAGCCCTCGTGAAGTCCAAGGTCCAGATGAAGTCCAAGGTCCAAAGTCCAAAGTCTAAAGTCGGAGGAAGTTCGGACGTTCCGGCTTCTCTTTCCTCAACCTTGGACTTTGGACTTCGGACTTTGGACTCTCCTACCCTCGCCGTCCTCGCCGCAGGCATTGGCAGCCGCTACGGCGGCCTGAAGCAGATTGAACCCGTCGGCCCGTCCGGGGAAATCGTCATCGATTACTCCGTCTTCGACGCCATCGCCGCAGGCTTCGGCAAGCTGCTGTTTGTGATCCGCCGCGACATCGAGGACACCTTCCGGTCCGTCATCGAGCCGCACTTCGCGGGACGCATCGCGATCGAGTACGCGTACCAGGAACTCGACGATGTCCCCGCCGGCTTCGCGGCGCCAAGCGGCCGGACGAAGCCGTGGGGAACCGGCCACGCGGTGTACGCCTGCCGCCATGCCTGCCGAGAGCCGTTCGCGGTCATCAACGCCGATGACTTCTACGGACGCGCATCATTTCAGTTGCTCGCGGACGCGCTGCGGAAACTCCCGCCGAAGGGCAGCCGCCACTGCCTGGTGGCCTTCACCCTGCGCAACACGCTATCCGATCACGGCCCCGTTTCGCGCGGCGTGTGCCATGCCGGCAAGGACGGCCTGTTGCAGACCGTCGTGGAGCACCACAAGGTCGAGCAGAAAGGGGCCACCGTCCACGGGTTGCGGGACAGCAAGCCCGTGACGCTGACGGGAGAAGAGCCCGTGTCCATGAATCTCTGGGGCTTTGCGCCGACGATTTTCGAGCATCTCGACCGGGAATTCCGAAAGTTCCTGCCCACCGCCATGGACAACGCCGGCGCCGAGTTCCAGCTCCCGACCGTCGTGGACACGCTCATCCGCGGAGGACGCGCCGAGGTCGAGGTGATTCGCTCCGGCGAACGATGGCTGGGCGTGACCTACCCGGAAGACAAGGCGCGCGTGGTGAGCGGAATCCGCGACCTGGTCCGCGCCGGCGCCTATTCGCAGAACCTGTGGGGCTAGAAGGGGTTCCGCGGATTTTTATCGCTTTGGCGACGGTCTTTCCTTATACATACGCCGTGGAAGAAACAGGGGACATATGAAAAAAGAGATCATTGGAATTGTTGGGCTGGGCTACGTCGGACTTCCTCTGGCGGCTGCGTTCGCGGAGAAGTTCAAGGTGGTCGGTTTCGACGTCAAGGCCTCGCGCGTCAAGGAGCTGAGAAGCCGCGTCGATCATACGGGCGAAGTGGAACCCTCCCTGCTGAAGAACTCGAATCTGTCATTCACCACGAACCCGGGCGACCTCCGCAAGTGCTCCTTCATCATCGTCGCCGTCCCCACCCCGACCAACGATGCCAAGGACCCCGATTTGACACCGCTCGACGAGTCGTCGAAAACCGTCGGAAGAATTCTCAGGAAGGGCATGATGGTGGTGTACGAAAGCACGGTCTATCCGGGCGTCACGGAGGACTTCTGCCTGCCCATCCTCGAGCGCGAATCCGGCCTCAAGCTTGGACAGTTCGATCTGGGCTACTCGCCGGAGCGCGTCAACCCCGGCGACAAGAAGCACACGGTCAAAGGAATCGTCAAGGTGGTCAGCGGATACAGCCACAAGGCGCTGGACCGCTGTGCCGCGGTGTACGGCTCCGTGATCGAGGCGGGCATCCACAAGGCGCCGAACATCAAGACGGCCGAGGCGGCCAAGGTCATTGAAAACGTCCAGCGCGATCTGAACATCGCCTTGATGAACGAGTTGTCGAAGATCTTCGCCCGGCTGGGCTTGAACACCAAGGAAGTTCTCGACGCCTCTTCGACCAAGTGGAACTTCCACCGGTATCACCCGGGGCTCGTGGGCGGGCACTGCATCGGCGTCGACCCCTATTACCTGACGCATCGCGCCCTGCAGCTGGGCTACCACCCCGAAGTCATCCTGGCCGGCCGCCGGATCAACGACGGCATGGGCGAGTATGTCGGCGAGCTCGCGATGAGGGAGCTGAACGCCGCGGGCAAGCTGCCGCGCAAGGCGAACATCTGGGTGCTCGGCCTGACGTTCAAGGAGAACGTGCCGGACTTCCGCAACACGCGCGCGGTCGATGTGATCAAGTACCTGAAGAACCTGGGCGCGAAAGTGTCCGTGTGGGAGCCCATGGTCGGCGCCGAGCAGATCCGGAAGCAGTTCGGGGTGAACACGCTCACCTTCGACAAGGCCCGGGACATTGACGCGGTGATCCTGATCAACGCGCACGACGCGTTCAAGGCCATCACGCTCAAGGCCCTGGCGCGGAAGATGAAGACCAAGGTCCTCGTCGACGTGAAGAACTTCTTCAACCGGAGCGAAGCCAGAAAGCTTGGGTTCCGGTATGTGAGCTTGTGACGGAAGAAGTCCAAAGTCCAAGGTTCAACGTCGGACGTATGAGCCGTTGACTTTGCACCTTGGACTTTGGACCTTGGACTCATGAAGCAAGCCCTCTGTCTCCAGCACGTTCCTTTCGAAGGGCCCGGCGTATTCGAGCGCATTCTGAAGCGCCAGCGGTTCAACCTCACTCGGCGCATCGTCCCGACCGAAGGTCTTCCGCCGGATGCGGGGGATTTCCTCCTCGTCATGGGAGGCCCCATGTCCGTCAACGATCCGGACCCGTGGATCCAGCAGGAACTGAACTTCATCCGCGACGCGGTCCATGCCGGCGTGCCCTATCTCGGGGTATGCCTCGGCAGCCAGATGCTGGCGAAAGCGATGGGCGGTCGCGTCTACAAAGGCCCCACCGTCGAAATCGGGATGACGCCCATCCAGCTCACGCCGGACGGACGGCACGACCGCCTGCTGGATTCGTTTCCGGACTCGCTGGACGTCATCGAGTGGCACGGCGAGGGCATCGAGCTCCCGCCGGGCGCAACGGCGCTTGCGTCGTCCGCGCACTTCCCCGTCCAGGCGTTCCGCTGCGGCGCGAACGCGCTCGGGCTGCTCTTCCACATCGAACTGGATCCACAGGGACTGGACCGGCTTTGCCGGAATTGTCCCGGGGATCTCTCGCGCGCGGGGCTCACGGCCGACGGCCTCCGGGCGTCCGCCCTGCCGCATCTGGACAGGCTTCACGAATGGGCCGGCCAGCTCGTGGACCGGCTGTTGAACCCGTAGTCCTCCCTCTGGAAAAAGCGGTCCGCATGTGTTACTTTGCCTGTCCAGCCGCGCGCGCAGCGGTATCTATGACACACGCGCCGGTTGATGGACCTGTGGCGGGGCCGTATGTTCGGCCGTGTACACATGAACCCTGAAGGAGCCGAAGATGAGTGAACAGAAAAAGCACGGATTGGAAACCTTGGCCCTGCACGCCGGACAGCAGCCCGACCCCGCGACCGGATCCCGCGCCGTTCCGCTCTACCAGACCACCTCCTACGTGTTCAAGAGCACGGAACACGCGGCGAACCTGTTCGCCCTGAAGGAATTCGGGAACATCTACACGCGGCTCATGAACCCGACGACGGACGTCTTCGAGAAGCGCATTGCCGCGCTCGAAGGCGGAACCGGCGCACTGGCCGTCGCCTCGGGCCAGGCGGCGATCACGTACGCCCTGCTCGCCATCACGCGGCTCGGCGACGAGATCGTGGCCGGCAACAATCTGTACGGCGGAACGTACCAGCTGCTTCATTACACGTTCGCCAAGCTCGGGCGCACCGTGAAATTCGTGGATGCGCGCAGCCCGGACGCGTTCCGGAAGGCGATCACTCCGAAGACACGCGCCATCTACGCCGAAACGATCGGGAATCCCAAACTGAACGTACCTGATTTCGAGGCGCTGGCCAGGATCGCGCACGAGAACGGGATCCCACTGGTCGTGGACAACACGGTCGGCGCCGGGTTGGTCCGGCCCATCGACCACGGCGCGGACATCATCGTCAGCTCCGCCACCAAGTACATCGGCGGGCACGGGACGTCGCTGGGCGGCGTGATCGTGGATTCGGGCAACTTCAAGTGGAACAACGGGAAGTTCCCGGAATTCACGGAGCCGGACCCGAGCTATCACGGGCTCGTGTATTGGGATGCGCTCGGCAACGTGCCCGGCATGGGCAACGTGGCGTTCATCCTGAAAGTGCGGGTCACGCTTCTCCGCGACCTCGGCGCGGCCTTGAGCCCGTTCAACGCGCGCGAATTCATCCTCGGGCTGGAGACCCTGCCGCTGCGGCAGCAGAAACACTCCGAGAACGCGCTGGCCATCGCGCGCTGGCTTCAGAAGCACCCCCGGGTGAAGTGGGTCGTCTACCCCGGCCTCGAGGACGCGCCGGACCATGCGGTGGCCACGAAGTACCTGAAGAAGGGCTTCGGCGGGCTCGTCGGATTCGGCATCCAGGGCGGGCTGGAGGCGGGCAAGAAGTTCATCGACTCGCTGAAACTGCTGTCGCACGTCGCGAACATCGGCGACGCGAAGAGCCTGGTGATCCATCCGGCATCCACCACGCACCAGCAGCTGACCCGCGCCGAACAGGAGGAAACCGGCGTCACGGAAGATTACATCCGCCTCTCGATCGGCCTTGAGAACATCGAGGACATCAAGGAAGACATTGACCAGGCGCTGAAGCTCGCGCCAAAGTAGAAACACGAAGCGGCAGGAAGACACGGAGAACAGACGGATTTTAACGCAAAGATCGCAAAGCTAAGACGCGAAGATACGCAAAGAGGATGAGTGGGCTTCGCCTGACTTGAGCCACGAAGAGCGCCTTTCTTGTTGAAGTCCTCTCCCCCCGTTAGTTTCTCCTTCTTTGCGCCTTTGCGTTAAATCGCTTGTGTTAGTTTTTCGTGTATTTCGTGTATTTCGTGGTTAAACTCCGTTCCTTGTTGTGATGAGGTGCGCGAATGATCGTCAAAACTCAATACGTGACGTTCGACCAAGAGCTCAAGCTCCGGAGCGGAGCCACGCTCGGACCCATCACGCTCGCCTACGAAACCTACGGCGAACTGAATGCCGATAAGAGCAACGCGATCCTCGTTCTTCACGCGCTCTCGGGCGACGCGCACGTCGCCGGCCGGCACGCCGCGAGCGACACGAAGCCGGGCTGGTGGGACGAGGCTGTCGGGCCGGGCAAAGCCTTCGACACGAACAAGTACTTCATCATCTGCAGCAACGTCATCGGCGGCTGCAAGGGCAGCACCGGACCGGCGACGGTCAATCCGAAGACGGGAAAGCCCTACGGGCTCTCGTTCCCCGTGATCACGGTCGCGGACATGGTGGATGCCGAGCGGCTTCTGATCGACCATCTTGGAATCGACAAGCTGCTCACGGTGACCGGCGGCAGCCTGGGCGGGATGAGGGCGCTGCAGTGGGCCGTTTCCTACCCGGACCGGATCCGAAGCGCGATCGTGCTGGCGGCGACGGCTCGCGTGTCGGCGCAGAGCATCGCGCTCAACGAAGTCGCGCGGCAGGCGATCTACGCGGACCCGAACTGGAAACGGGGCGACTACTATGACGGCGAGCGGCCCAATGTCGGCCTCGCCCTCGCGCGGATGATCGGCCATATCAGCTACCTGAGCGAAACGTCCATGAGGGAAAAATTCGGACGGCTCCTCCAGGAGCGCGAGCAGTACGGCTACGAGTTCAACACGGAGTTCCGGGTGGAGAGCTACCTGAAGCACCAGGGACTCACGTTCACCAAGCGGTTCGACGCGAACACGTTCCTCTACATCACGAAAGCCATCGACTACTTCGACCTGTCGCTGGGCCTCTCGTCGCTGGCGGAGGCGTTCCGCAACGTGACCGCGAAGTTCATGATCGTGAGCTACTCGTCCGACTGGCTCTACCCCGCGGCGGAGTCGGAGGAAATGGTCCGCGCGCTCCTTCAAAACGGAGTCGACGCGACCTACGTGGAAATCAAGAGCGACTACGGGCACGACTCGTTCCTGCTCGAGGTGGACCGTCTCGGCGGCCTCACGAACGATTTCCTCGCGCGCGTGCAGAAGCCGCATCCCGCGCCCAAGCACAAGAAGTAGCGAGGCAGGGACAACCCGCCGCTCGCGATGAACCGACTCGCTCCCGCCCTCTCTATGACACACTCCCGCGCGTTGCCCATTTGACTTTCCCCGCGCAATCACTAATGATCTGGCCCCCGAGGAAACGACGGATCATGGCCAACGAAAAACGACTCGATTTCGACGCGATCGCGGACATCGTCCCTACCGGGGCGCGGGTCCTTGACCTGGGCTGCGGCGACGGCAGCCTGCTGGCGCGGCTCGTCGAACAGAAGCAGATCGAGGCGCGCGGCGTGGAGATCAGCGAGACCAAGGTCCGCGCCGCGATCGCGCGCGGCCTGTCCGTACGCCACGGCAACATCGAGGACGGGCTCGCGGACTACCGCGACGGCGCCTTCGAATATGTCATCCTCAGCCAGACGCTCGCCTACCTGAATCAGCCGGAGCCCGTTTTCCGGGAGATGCTCCGCGTGGGACAGCGCGCCATCATTTCGTTCGACAACGCCGGCTACTGGCGGGATCGGCTTCGTGCGCTGTTCGGGAAAGGCATGGGCAATACCCTCTGCTCCGGCGAACAACGCGTCAGGGCCATCACGCTGGACCAGTTCAAAGGCTTCAGCGGACAGCTGAACGCCAGGATCGAGAATGCGGTGTTCGTTTCCGGGCGGCGCCCGGTTTACTTCCTCCCCGCCCTTCGCGCCAACGTCGCGGTGTACGTGCTGAAGAAGGCGTAGGAGCTTTCCAGTCGTCCTCGTCCTCGATCTCGTCGTCGTACTCGGCCGTTTCCGAAATCGAGTACGAGTGCGAGGACGACGACGAGGACGATGGGACCCATCAGTAGCTCATCGGATCCAACTTCGTCTTCCCGCGGAAGATGTAGTAGATGCAGGTCGTGTACGCGAGGACAAGCGGCACGCCGATCGCGGCTATGATCAGCATGATCTTCAGGGTCTTCGGCGAGGAGGCCGCGTTGAAAACGGTCAGACTGAGCGACGGGTCCGGCCGCGCCAGCACCAGGTTCGGGAACATCCCGATCCCCACCAGGGCCATCAGGCCCGCGATCGCCGCGCACGAGGAAAGAAACGCCGCGAAATCGCGCCCGCGGCGGAGTTCCCGGAAGATATTGATGACCGCCAGCAGGGTCACGAGCGGCACCCCCCACAGAACCGGATACTCGTGGAAAAACCGGGTCATGTGCGGGAGATACAGCAAGGTCGCCGCCGTGACGACCGTGTAGCAGGCGGCAAAGAAGACGATTGAGCGGGTCGCCCACCGCCGAGCGGCATCGCGCAGGTCCCCTTCCGTCTTCAGGACCACGTAGATCGCGCCGTGCATCGTGAACAGCGCCACCGTCGTGACGCCGACCAGCAGGGCAAACGGGTTGAGCAGATCCAGGAACACTCCCGCGAACTCGCGCCCGGAGTCCAGGGGCACCCCCCACACGACGTTGCCGAACGCGACGCCCATCAGGAACGCCGCGAGAACGCTCGCGAGCGAGAAGCTGGCGTCCCACAGGACACGCCACCAGGCCATCGGCTGCTTGCTCCGGAACTCAATCGCGACGGCGCGGAAAATCAGGGCGAACAAGAGGAGGATGAACGCGTTGTAGAAGCCCGAGAAGACGGTCGCGTACACTTCCGGAAAGGCCGCGAACAGCGCGCCGCCGCCGGTCACCAGCCAGACCTCGTTCCCGTCCCACACCGGGCCGATCGAGTTCAGCATCAGCCGCCGGTGCTCGTCCTTTTTCGCAAACAAATGCAGAACGCCGACGCCCAGATCGAACCCGTCGAGGATCGCATAACCGGTCAGCAGGATGCCGACCAGCGCGTACCAGATCACATGGAGATCGAGGAAGTTCATTTCGGGCGGAACCCCATTTCCAGATCATCGGCCAGCGGGCCATGCCTGATCTTCTGATCCAACAGGTAGATGAACAGGGCGAACAGAAGGACGTAGATCAGCGTGAACAGGATCAGCGATCCGAGAATCTGGCCCGACTCGACCGTCTTCGAGACGCCGTCCGAAGTCCGCATCAGCCCGTACACGATCCACGGCTGGCGGCCGATCTCGGCGGTCGCCCACCCCACCTGGTTCGCGATCTGCGGACCGAGCACCGAAAACACATACAGCCACATCAGCCAGCGCGCCTCGAACAGCCTGCCCAACCGCCACAGCAGGAGGCCGAGCAGGCTGAGCCCGATCAGCCCCATGCCGATGACGATCATGATGTGGTAGGACTGGAAGGTCGCGTTCACGGGCGGCCAATCCTCCTTCGGGAAGGCGTTCAGCCCGGTCACGGGCTTCCTGGGGTCGAGGTGAACCATCAGGCTGAGCAATCCGGGCACTTCGACCCCGCCCAGCACCTTCTGCTCCTCCTCGTCCACCCACCCGAAAAGATAGAGCCCCGCCGGCGCGGACGCCGGGAAATGCGCCTCCATCGCCGCCAGCTTGGCCGGCTGGTGTTCCGCCACGACCTCGGCGCTGAAGTGGCCGCTGGCCAGCGAGGCCAGCGATGATACCGTCGCGACGACCAACCCGATTTTTAACGACGCCCTGGCGAACTCCTCGTGCCGCTTCTTGAGCAGGTAGAACGCGCTGACGCTCAGCACGAGAAACGCGCCCGCCTGCCACGCCCCGAGGACGGTGTGCGTGAGCCGCACCACCGAGGACGGATTGAAGACCATCGCCCAGAAGTCCGTGATCTCCGCGCGCGGTCGGAGGGCGGCGTCGACAATGTGATAACCGGCCGGCGTCTGCATCCACGAATTCGCCACGACGATCCACACCGCGCTGAAGTGCGCGCCCAGCATGACCATGACGGCCGAGAAGAAGTGCATGCGAGGACTGACCTTGTTCCAGCCGAACAGGAGGATCGCAAGGAAGCCGGATTCCAGGAAGAAGGCGAAGATGCCCTCGGCCGCGAGCGCGCTGCCGAACACGTCGCCGACAAACCGCGAGTAATTGGCCCAGTTCGTGCCGAACTCGAACTCCATGACCACGCCCGTCGCAACCCCCAGCGCGAAGGTCAGCCCGAAAACCCGGACCCAGAACTTCATCAACTGCTGGTACAGGGGATTGCGCGTCTTGAGGAACATCGCGCCGATGATCACGATGATCACGCCGAGACCGATGCTGAGCGGCGGGTAGATGTAATGGAAGCAGATCGTCAGGCCGAACTGAATTCTCGCCAAAAGCACCGGGTCCATGGGATGTTCCTGCCGCGCAAGGTACCCGATTGAAGCGGAGAAGACAAGTTCACTGGATGAGGAGCGACAAGATCGGCGGTTACTTCCTTCTCCCGCGCGTCTCGTAAGGGCCGAGGCTGTCCTTTGCCGCATCCAGTTTGACGCGGTGCCAGCCCGGGAACGCGGGCCCGATCCGGTCGAAACAATCGTTCCGGATCATCACCACATCCGTCCCCCACCCGTCGGGCGGTTCGGGCGAAAGCGTGATGTACTGATCCAGCATTTCCTGGGGCACCCCGCGCAGATGGCCCGAGGCGTGCCAGACGAGGACGGACGGGCGAACGGTTCCGACCGTGTACGTGCTGTCATGTTTCCCGTAATGAATGCTGGGTTGGCCATGCCGCGCGACATATGCATCGGCCAGCCCGGCCGGATCGTGGAAAAGGATGTTCGGCATCCGATATGCAATGCAGCCCACGACGTCCGCCGACACCCGGTCACCCTCCTTCAGCACGGGCATCAGCCGGATGGTCACATCCTCCCAGAACCCGCCATTCGTCGAACTCTCGATGGAGATCGAGGGCGCTTTCTTCAGTTCGACCGTCCGCCACACCGTTTGCACGCAGGGATAAATCAGCAAAGCCGCAGCCACCGCGGGGCCGACCACCTGCTGCCGCAGAAGGACCACGAGAAGAACGGAATACAGAACCCCGTACTGGCTCAGCAGTCTGTAGTGGGGCATCCAATCGCCCGCGTTGCGAATAACGACCACGTACGAAAAGAGAAGAGTTCCCAGGCTCAACAGGGCGACCCGCGACGACTTCCCGTCCCGCCGTCCGTCGCGCAGCACCCAGAAGGCAGCGGCCAGCGCGATGATCGCCAGGTACGGGGCCGTCGCAAAAAAGCCGCGGAAGTACGCCATCATCGGCTCGAGGAACCATTGCAGCTTCGAGAGGCCGAACGACTTGGCGATCACGGTATTCGGAACGAGACTGTCATAGTACAGCCACCGGAACGCCGTGACCCCGATGGCCGGGATGGCCACGTAGAGCACGTACGGCAGGCCCTTGCGAAACGATTTGGATTCGAACAGGACAAGACAGAGAAGCAAGCCGGCAAACACGACCGCCTCCGGGCGGGTCAGAAACGCAAGACTGGCGGCAATCAGCGCCCGCCGCGGATGCGAACAGGCAAACTGGTACACGGCTTCGACCAGCAGCGCGGAGAACAGCCCTCCCTCCATCCCGCTCGTCGCGGACCCGACGAAGCTCGGGTTCAGAATCAGGACAAGCGCCGCGATGACGCCCGCCCACGGCGTCGTTCCGAGGGCCACGCCCAGCTGCACGAGCCGGATGCCGGCATAGAGCATGCACGCCAGGGAGAGCCACACCGACGCGCCTTCCACCGGCATGCCCAGCAGGGCCACCCCGGCGAGAATCAGCGCCCAAAGAAGATTCGTCATGCCTTCGACACGCTCGCCGAGATTGAAGACCAGTTGACCGTGGTTCGCCAGATTGATGGAGTGCCGGAACGTGATGTAGGCGTCATCGATGATGATGAAATGGGTGAAGAGAACGACGAACAACAACCCCATCAGCACCGCCAGCAGGGGCAAGGCCCGGCGGAAACCGTCCGCACCGAGATTTTCAAACATGCTCGCTCCCATGGGTATCTCAACCAACTCCGCGTTTGCCGCGCGCTACAGTATGACAAGGCCGCGGACGTGTGAAGGTGAAACTGCCGCCGCGGCCAACCGCCAAAATGATTGAATCCGCCTGCCCGTTCCCCTAACTTGCCCACGACAAGCCACAGATTCCGATCATCTGATGGACTGAAACATGCCTGGGTGGCGGAACGGCAGACGCAAGGGACTTTCCGCCATAGGCGGACCCGCCTCCGGCGGGAAAATCCGTTGGCCGAAACACCAGGGAACGCTATTGGATAATCTTGTGACGAGTTTGCCGGGCGAGGCAATTGGACTCGCTATTGGAACTGGAATCCATTCAAAGTCAGGCTATAGCCCCATACCTGCAAGACTTGTTCAAAGGGAACTGTGACTCAGACGAAGACCAGAAGAAGTCGCCCTGATGGCGAATGAGGAGAACGCCGATGGACCAGAAAAGCCAATCCGCGAAAGAAGTCCGAATGGTCTCGTTGAAGGGACCGGATGGTATGAGTATCTGCGTCGCCGCCGAGAAGCAGCCCGACGGAACGTGGAAAATCAGGGAACCCGGTATGAAGGACCTGCCTTTGGCCGCTTCCCGGCCAACCGACCCGCCGCATGGCGCGCCGCCATCACGCGGCTGAATAGTATCAACGCGTTTATCGAGTACGCGCTGCATTCTGTCACTCAGCAAGGCGCAGACGTGAACACCAGGCGATATGACCCCGACAAGGTCAGGAATCTGCCCAACATCGCACCGACGATCACCGACGCCGACGGCTACGAGGACAACGGCGACCGGGTCGTGTATTACAAGCGAGTCCGGCCGCAGGGCGGAAAACCGCACTCCGCCGTCGTGGTGGAATTCCAGAAGGACGGAACAAGCAAGTAGAGGTACGTAACACACTTGCCGAGGATGAATTGGACGCCTGGCTCAAGGTCCGGTGAGCAGGCCAACCAGCAGGAACCGCCGGACTCAATACCTCCTGCTGATCGCAAGAATACGGGTACGGTTGATTGGGAGAACGCATCCGGGCAATCCCGCGGTAGTCCCGGTGCGACGCCGACTGCCTCACTGATCCGCGGCTCTCAGCAATCGGTATTCCAAGAAAACAAGGTGCAATACCCATCGAAACCTGTCAAGTCGACTCCCGAACAACCGTGGGAACGGGGAACGCCCGGTTAATGCCCTAGCGCCAACGAGGACCGTTCTTTGACACGGAAGCCCAAAACGGATATCCTAGAGCCAAGCGGGTGACCGATGAAGACGCCGCAGACAGGCTCAAGAAAGAGATCGCTGAGGTATCGAACGCATCGGGAGAGGCTTATCGGCCCGAACGGCAGGAGCCGCTGGATGCTCCGGCCGCGCAAAGCCAGGTACAGCGTCAAGACGCCGCCGCGGCCTACCGCCAAAATGATTGAATCCGCCTGCCCGTTCCCCTAACTTGCCCACGACAAGCCACAGATTCCGATCATCTGATGGACTGAAACATGCCTGGGTGGCGGAACAGGTATACGCAACGGACTTAAAATCCGTTGGCCGAAAGGCCATGTGGGTTCGATTCCCACCCCAGGCACCAGCGCGAGGAGCGGTTGATCCGCGGCTTGCACAGCGTCAAAGATAGCTGACGAAAACAGCCGGATGCCGTATAGTGCCGGACATGCTGAATCAAAAAGGTTCCTGTCTCTATCTTGTCATTTTTCTGGCCGCTGTCGCTTTCTGCCTGACCGCGTTTCTTTCGGACGCAGACCGCTGTTTCTACACGGGCGAATGGGGACCGATCGAGTTGACGGGAGTGTTTTTATACATTCCCGCAATCATCGTGCTGATCCTGTACAGCCGTCATGACCGGCCATTCTTCGTTCACACCGCCGTCATCCTCGCGCTCATGGCGATTCGCGAACTGGATTTCCAGACCGCCTTCACCTCGAAAAACATCCTCAACAAGCGCTACTTTCTCGACGGCGTGGAAGGATTCACTGGCGAACAGGTCGTCGCCGCCATCGCCTTGGGGCTCATCGCCCTTGTGATTCTCTCCTATCTGCGCTACTTCCCGCGGCTGGTTGCCAATCTGAGGAAGCGCAAAGCATTCGCGTTTTCGATCCTCACAATCCTTCTTGTGATTCCGGCGAGCATTCTCATGGACGGGGCCTATCGAGTCGTGCACAACGAGTGGGGGCTCCCGTTATCCCTGGGCGTGAAGCACTTCCTGTCTTCGCTGGAAGAAGTGCTGGAATCGGGCATTCCCATCATGATCCTCTGGGCTTTCCTGCAGTACCGCGTTGACCAGCGGAAAGATCCTTCCGCCACACCGCCGTGTTGATTTCATGAGAAGGCTCCTGATCCTTCTGTTCGCGCTGACCGGACTCACAGTCCCGGCCGAGGATACCAACCTGCTCTCCCGGATCGCGTTCGGAGCGGGCCTGAACACGGACAAGCCTCAACCGATCTGGTCCGCCGTCAGGGACTCCGAGCCCCAGCAGTTCATCCTGCTCAGCGTCACCGGCACGAACGCGTTCGGTGGAACCAACATACCGATGTGGCGAGCGCAAGGTCGCGAAGCGCGGGTATTCGGTCCGCCCGGAAAACAGGTCCAGGTCATCGTCCTGGACACAATGGCCCGCCGCGAACCGCCGAGTTTCGGCGCATTGCTGGGGCCCGAACAATGGACATGGTTCCGGGAGCAGCTCCGGCAGCCGACTCTCGTTCTGAGCGTTGATCAGCGCGACGGG